>NATI01000062.1 GCA_002085265.1 Candidatus Omnitrophica bacterium 4484_49
CTGAAGGAAAAAATAGCAGATTTAATCACTCCTGATGTGGGGACGATAAAATTTGATCAGGAATCAAATCGTATAGTGGTGACTGATTTGCCACAGAAGGTTGACCAAATTGAAAAAATAGTCAGGGCTTTTGATAAAAGGCCCAAGGCGGTTTTGATAGAGGCGAAAATATTGAAGATAACCCTTAACGATGAGTACCGTTATGGTGTGGATTGGGGAGCTGTATTTGGCAAGGAAGCCGGGATTTCTTATTCCGGTACATTACCGTCTGATGTGGGAGGTTTGGGGAAGATTGCAATAGGAGAGGTGGTATTTAATGAGACCCAATCTTTGACTACCAAACACCAGTACCGGGGACTGTTTAAATTATTCAGCACATTTGGAAAGACGGATGTGCTTTCCTCTCCCAGGATAAATGTCCTGGATGGCCAGGAAGCCTATGTATTGGTGGGGACGAAAGAGCCTGTGGTCTCCGTTACTGTCACCTATCCTGATGGGACCGAAACGACAACAGAAAGTGTGGAGTATGTGGAAACTGGAGTTAAACTCAGTGTTACACCTCAGATTTCTCCTGATGGCTATATCAGAATGAAAATTAAGCCCGAAGTCAGTTCAGCAGAATTTATAACTACTGAAAGAGGTTCTCAATATCCCAAGAAGACTGTAAGTGAGAGCGAGACCACAGTTATTGTCAGAGATGGTCAAACAATAGTCCTGGCAGGTCTGATGAAGGAAGAAAGACAGAAGGATATAGAAAAGGTCCCGGGTCTGGGGGACATCCCTTTAGTAGGCAAACTTTTTTCAGGAAAATATGAAAAAAGTGAAAAAACTGAACTGGTTATCTTATTGACTCCTCATATATCGGGTGAAATGAAGCCTGAGGAAATTGAAAAATTTATGCCTAAGGAGCAAAAAGCAGAGGTGCCACGGCCCGTCAAGGCTGAAAAGAAACTGATGAAAAAGGAGATGAAGAAAAAGGCAGAGAAAGTGATGGCAGAGCAAAGTGAGAGAAAAGTTTATTCTGAATACTATTTACAGGTAACTCAGAGGCTTTACGATTATATCCAGAGAAATTATATAGACTTGGGGTTAAAAGGTGAGGTGAATGTGGTGTTTCTTATAGATAAAAACGGCAATCTTGTGGGAGAGCCAGCGGTTATTGGAGATGTGGAGCCGGCTATCAGAGACCTGGCAATTGAAGTGGTAAAGAAAGCCAGTCCTTACCCTTCTTTTCCTGAAGGATTGAAGAAAGGAAAAGAAGCCTTCAATATTCTCCTCAGTTTTTAGACCGCATTTAAAATACACAATTTTCTCGTTTTATCCTGTTATAAAATAAAGTGTGCGAGGGAAAAGATATTTAGATTAAGACCTTCCTTATAATAAATCTCTTTCTGGTTTTCTTAGCTTTGAAGAATTTTCTGGTAAACTTAAATGCTTTCTTTTCATCATATTTCTTGCAGGAGAATATATTTATGTGGGCGGAATCCCAGAGTTCGGAAAAGTGTCCTGTGATGGAACTGGTTTCAATTAATTGTACTAAAGAATATCCCTTGGTATAGGGTCTTTTATCTCCAAAATGGGGAAGCAATGTTTTGCCATATTTTTTCATCTTTATCAATCTGCAGAGTTCATCAACATATTGTTGAAGTGATTTTTTAGACCTTATAATTTCAGGGTCGCACTGGTATAAATCCATTATTAATTCGTAACCGTAAACTTTCTCTTTCATCTTCCTTGCACAAATTTTTTCACATAGTTGGGCAGCTGGAAGCAGGCGCTATGAACTTCAGGATTATAATACTTGGTTTTTATTTTTGCCTTCTGGTATCTGGTCCTGATATTTTTTATATTCAATTTAGAAGGAGCAATTTTCTTGGAACTGAATATGAAGCTGAACAGTCCCCCGATATATGTGGGAATTGATGCCGTATATACTGCAGTGTAGGGAAATATTCTGGATAACAGACGATAGTTTTCTTTCAATTCCTCTTTTTGCAGAAAGGTAGAGCCGCTCTGTCTGACCATTATCCCGTCAGATTTTAAAATATTGTAAATAGCGGTATAGAATTTTTTCTGAAATAAAACCTTGGCAGGGCCAATGGGGTCAGGGGAGTCCACAATTGCCACATCATAAATTGCTTTTTTACCTTTTACAAATTCCGCTCCATCGCCAATTACAAGTTCCAATCTGGAAGATGAAAAGCTGTCTTTAGTAATGGACCTCAGATATTTCTGAGAATATTCAATTACCTGTTTGTCTATCTCAACCAGAGTAACTTTTTCTACGGTCTTATGTCTTAAGACCTCTCTCAGGACCCCTCCGTCTCCACCACCTATTATAAGGACATTTTGAGGATTGGGGTGAGAAAATAGCGGGATGTGAGTTATCATCTCATGATAAATAAATTCGTCTCCTGTCGTTGTCTGTATTGCTCCGTCCAGGACCAATACAGTTCCAAACCTTGGCGTTTCCATGATTTTTATATTCTGGAACCTGGACTGCTTCTGATACAGGATATTGTTAACCTTTAATCCCAATTTTATATCCGGATATAGCGATTCAAAAAACCATCTTTCTGGCATCTAACACCCCTCGCTTTAACTCCATAACCTGGATATCCTCTGCCTGAAAACCTTCTTTAATTACCGGGACAGCCTTATAGGGGTCAACATTGCCACATACAAATATATCTACAGCAGCATAGCCAAATTCCGGCCAGGTATGGACGGAGATGTGCGATTCACTTATTACCGCTACGCCCGAAACACCATTGTAGGGAGAAAATGTATGGGTATGAATGTAAAGCAGAGTTGCTCCACAGGCAGATACAGCTTCTTTAAGTATTTCCTTTACAGTTTCTGCAGAATCAATATTTTTCGCTCCCCACATCTCTATTAAAAGATGGGTCCCGGCATAGTTAAAAACCTCACCTTTACAATACACCGATTTTTTCTCCATTGTTTTTTTCATTTTGTTGATTTTATATATTAATTATAAGCAAATTTTAAGTCAACAATTTTTTAAATTCTTGCCTAAAATTTCAAGAGTTAATATAATAAATAGAAATGGAAGAGAAAGTCAATATCTTAATCGTTGAAGATACCTCTATTCACAGCATTCTCAGAGATAACCCGGGGCGTAAGGGGGTGGAACTTGAAGCCAGATTTTCATCATATGAGGAGTGTTTGAATAATCTGTGCCGGGAGAGGTTTCCGGTTGTTCTATCTCCTGGAAGTATTCCTCAGCCTCTTAATTTTTTACAGGATGTCCTCAGGGTAAGCAAAGACCAGACCGCGGTAATTTTTATCGTGGATGGTGGAAATACCGAGCTTATTCAACAATTATTGAGGAACGGTGCCTGGGCGTGTATCCCCCGGGAAAGATTGACTGGAGAATCTCTGTTTCGTGAAGTTATAAATGCTTATCAGGTGATTAAAATGCGGATGGAAGGATTCTCTTTGAAACAGAGTTATATAAGGCAAATGGAAGCGATGGTGGAATCGATGCTGGAAGGGGTATTGATGGTAGATAAGTACAGCAATGTGGTGGTAATCAATCCTGCAGGGAAAAGATTTCTGGAATTACTGGGAGCAACTCCCGGGGCTTCTCCTCTAAAAATAAAGGAAATAGACGAACTATTTGATTTCATAATTAAAGGAGAGGAATGTGGGGTAAAGGAGATAGAACTGGAGGATAAAAATATTTTTCTGAGGTTGGAAGCCACACCCGTTAAAGAACAGGGAGAGTTGATAGGAGTTGTGATACTTATGCGTGATGTCACCACAGAGAAAAAAGTGGATAAGATGAAAAATGATTTTATCTCTGTTGTGTCTCATGAACTTCGCACACCTTTAACTACAATGAAGGAGTTCATCTCTATACTTCTGGATGAAATTCCAGGTAAGATAAATGCCGAACAAAGAGAATACCTCCAAATTGTGAAATCCAATATTGACCGCCTGGCACGGATAATAAATGAAATTCTGGATATAGCCAAAATAGAATCGGGTAAAATGCGAATTGAGAGAGAGCTTGTGGATGTCGTGGAAATAGCCCGAGAAGTAGTTAAGACTTTCCAGCCCATGGCTGAGGAGCGGGGGCTATATCTGGAATTATCTCATCCTTCCGGGCCTGTAACCACTTATGGGGATAAGGACCGGCTCGCCCAGGTATTTACCAATCTTATTCATAACGCCATAAAATTTACCCCTCAGGGGGGTGTAAAGGTAGTATTGAAAGATACCGATGAGGAGTTAATTGTAGAGGTAATTGATACCGGAATTGGGATTTCCAGAGAAAATATGGCTAAACTTTTTATGAAATTTCAACAATTCAACTCCGATTCCCATCTCAAAGAACCAGGAACAGGATTGGGACTTGCGGTTACCAAACATCTGGTGGAATTACATAAGGGAAAGATATGGGCAGAGTCCGAGTACGGTAAGGGATCGAGATTTATTTTTACCCTTCCTAAGTATACTTATCATCAGGCACTTCTGGAGCTATGTGCTGAGAACCTTCATAACTGCATTATGGTTAACAAGAGTTTCAGCCTTTTGTATATCGAAATTCCTGACATTCAATTCCTGGAAAAACACCTTGGAAAGGACAAGGTAGAGCAGTTAAAGAAGAAACTGGATATAATTTTCCGTAAGGTTCTGCGAAGGAATGAGGATCTGGTTTTTAAAGGGAAGGAAAGTTTTGCCATCTTGCTGAACATGACCCCTAAGGAGAATGCTCTGGTAGTAAAAGGTAGGATTGTTCAGGCATTACATGATTTCCGGAAGGAGTTTGAACGTCCGGATATGCTGAAAATAAGAATTGGTATTGCCGGTTATCCTGAAGATGGAAGCCGGGAAGAGGAACTTCTGGATAAGGCACGGGCAAATGCTGAAAATATATTTCCGGAGGTCGGATGATGAGTAAAATTTTAATAGTCGATGATGAACCTGAATTGGTAAAGGCTATTGAAGTCCGTCTGCGGGCCAGTGGTTACCATGTGGAAGTTGCCTATGACGGAGAAGAGGGAGTTAAAAAAGCTAGAGAGTTTAATCCTGATTTAATTATTCTGGACATAGTGATGCCCAGATTGAATGGCTATGAGGTGTGTAAAATTTTGAAATCGAATGCGGACACCCGCAATATTCCGATTTTGATTCTAACAGCTTCTCAGCAGAGAGAAATGGAAAAGAAATGCCTGGCTCTGGGAGCGAATATTGCTCTCATGAAGCCTTTCGAGACCGAAGAGTTACTGTTACTGGTTAACCAGTTACTTGAAAATCAAGGAGGTGAAAATTGAAAAAGATACTTCTGGTGGATGACGAACCGGAATTGAGGACTGCGATAAAAATTCGTCTGGAGGTTGAAGGATATAAGGTTATCCCTGCAAGTAATGGAAAGGAGTGCCTGGAGTTGGCCCGTACTGAAAATCCCGACCTTATAATTCTGGATTTAATGATGCCTGTGATGGATGGCTATACCGCACTGCGGAAATTAAAGGAAGACCCTGAGCTTTCCCGCATCCCTGTGATTATTCTCTCCATTAAGGAGAAGATAAAAATGGAGGGGTTGTTTATCAGCGACCTCATCGAGGACTACGTGGAGAAACCCTTTGAGACTGAAGAGTTGCTTACTAAAATAAGAGCGGTTCTGGGAGAATAATTTGACAATCTTTTTCTATAATGTAAAATAATTGCTCTGGAGAATTTAAAAATGAAATTAAAACTTGGAATTCCTAAAGGAAGTCTGCAGGAGAAGACGCTTTCTCTGTTTAAAAAAGCGGGTTTTAATATCAGTGTAAGAGAGCGTTCTT
>NATI01000008.1 GCA_002085265.1 Candidatus Omnitrophica bacterium 4484_49
GTTACCAAAGTTCACAAAGGTGGTAAAAGCATATCCTTTAATGCTCTTGTCACTGTAGGAGATGGACAGGGAAAAGTGGGCATAGGCTTAGGTAAAGCCCATGAAGTTGCTGATGCCATCCGAAAAGGTATAAAAGAGGCAAAGAAAAGTATGATAAATGTACCTTTAAAAGGAACTACCGTTCCCCATGAAGTAGTGGGATGTTTTGGAGCATCTAAAGTTTTACTGAAACCCGCCTCTCAAGGTACAGGAGTTATCGCTGGAGGAGTAGTGAGAGCAATATGTGAAATGGCAGGTATAAAAGATATATTAACTAAAGCACTTGGCTCTACAACTCCCGTGAATTTAGCCAAAGCAACGATAACTGCTTTATCTCAACTTCGGATATCTCGGGAGGTTAAAATTGGTGAACAGGAAGAAGAACAAACTGTAAAAAATAACGAGGTAGGAGAAAATGCAGTTGCATGAGATAAGAGCACCCAAAGGAGCAAACAGAGAGAAAAAAAGGGTAGGAAGAGGCTCAGGTTCAGGCCTGGGTAAGACATGTGGACGGGGTATGGATGGGCAGAAGAAAAGAACCCACCCTGGAATCCGTCCTTATTTTGAAGGTGGACAGATGCCATTGGTACGGAGAATTCCTAAAAGAGGGTTTAATAACACCAGGTTTGCCACCGAATTTCAGGAAGTAAATCTTATGAACATAAACATTAAATTTCAAGAAGGAGACAAAGTAACACCTGAAATTATGAAGGAAAAAGGACTTATACGCTATACTCATAAACCGGTAAAAATCCTGGGCAAGGGTAATCTGGAAAAAACACTGGAAATTTCCGCTCATGCTTTCAGTAAAACTGCAAAAGAAAAAATTGAAGCCCGAGGTGGAAAAGCAATAATTATAAAAAATGATTAACGCAATAGTTAACGTATTTAAAATCCGGGACTTGAGGAGAAAACTCCTTATAACTCTGGCTCTGATTGCTGTGTATAGAATAGGAGCATATATCCCAACACCGGGAATAAATGGTCAGGCACTTTCAGAATTTTTTAAATCTCTGGCAGAGACTCCGGGTGGGAATCTGTTCGGAATTATAAACATGTTCACCGGGGGAGCAATGCGAAGATTGACTATATTTGCTCTGGGAGTAATGCCTTATATATCAGCAGCGATAATCCTTCAAGTTCTCACCCCTGTGATTCCAGCCTTAGAAAAACTTGCTCATGAAGAAAGAGGAAGAGAGAAGATAAATCAGTGGACAAGATATCTGACAGTGGTGATAACAGCCTTTCAAGCGTTTTTCATAGGTTTATGGCTTGAAAATTCAGAATACTTCCGGGGATATCAGATAGTGTTCAATCCTGGATGGGGATTCAGATTTTCCACCGTAATAACTTTAACTACAGGGACAATCTTCATAATGTGGCTCGGGGAACAAATTACAGAATATGGAATCGGCAATGGTATCTCAATTCTAATAACGGCAGGGATAATCTCACGTATCCCTGCTGCTCTTTATCAACTTTATCTTCTAACCGCACCTTTCTCTCCTGCAGGAGGACAGATAAAACCATTCACATTGATAATAATGGCAGTCATGCTGGTAGCAGTTGTAATTGCAGTGGTCCTGCTGACGCAAGGACAGAGGAGAATACCAGTCCAGTATGCCCGCAGAGTCATCGGGAGAAGAGTATATGGAGGCCAGAGCACATATATCCCTTTGAGAATTAATCAGGCAGGTGTAATTCCTATTATATTTGCTCAATCAGTGCTTCTCTTTCCAGCAACTATCGCAGGATTCTTTCCTTCTGAAACCCTACAGAGAATAGTATCTCTTTTTACACGGGGGAATCTGCTCTATTACATTCTTTACAGCGGACTGATAATATTTTTCAGCTATTTTTATACCGCGATAATCTTCAATCCCACAGATGTGGCTGAAAATATGAAAAGATTTGGAGGATTCATCCCAGGGGTACGTCCAGGAAAGAGCACCGCTGATTATCTACACTATATAATGGAAAGAATCACTCTCCCAGGCTCTATATTCTTGGCTGTGATTGCTATCCTTCCATCTATTATTTCCTATGCCCTCCACATACCTTATTTGGTAGCCAGCTTCTTTGGGGGCACAGGTCTTCTAATTATCGTAGGTGTACTTCTGGATACTGAAAGGCAATTGGAGTCACAACTGTTAATGAGACAATATGAAGGATTTATGCGGAAAGGAAGAATAAGAGGAAGAAGATGAAATCAGGATATAATCTTATAATACTGGGACCACCAGGAGCAGGAAAGGGAACCCAGGCTGATCTCCTATCTAGAAAATATAAAATTATCCACATTTCCACAGGAGATATGTTTCGAGAGATTCTTAAAGATAATCAAAGTGAATTAGCGCAGGAGATAAAAATATACGTCCAGAAAGGAGAACTCGTGCCTGATAATTTAGTGCTGGAGATGGTGCGTAAACGATTACAGGAAGACGATGTGAAAAATGGATTTATTCTTGATGGATTCCCGAGAACTAAAATTCAGGCAGAGGGACTGGATGAAATTCTTGATTCTTTAAATAGACAATTAGACCTGGCAATATATCTAAAAACAAGTTACGAAACCATACTTGATAGACTTACAGGTAGAAGAGTTTGTCTTCATTGTGGAGCCAATTATCATATAAAATATTCTCCCCCCAAACAGGAAGGGATATGCGACAGATGCGGAGGAGAATTATATCAGAGGGAAGATGATAAAGAACAAACCATACGCAAACGTCTGGAAGTATATGAAGCTCAGACCAAAGAGATTATAGATTACTATCAAAATAAAAATATTTTATTTACAGTTTCTGGTGATCTATCTGCTAAAGATGTATTAAAAAAAGTCGAAGAGCAATTATCTCAAATAGAAACACAAGTAAATTAAATGTTAATCATGGCTATACCTATAAAAACCAGGGAAGAAATAAGGATAATTCGAGAAGCCTGTAAAAGAGCCTCTCAGATAATGGAGGCCCTTCAGGAAAAAATTACACCTGGTATTGATACATATACCCTAGATGAATTTGCGGAGAAGATGATTTCAAAACTTAAAGCCCAACCAGCATTTAAAGGTTACCGAGGTTATCCTAAAACTATTTGCACTTCTATAAATCAAGAAGTAGTACACGGCATCCCCAGTAAAGGAAGGATTCTAAAAGAGGGAGATATTCTCAGTATTGATCTGGGAGTGAAGTTTAGAGGATATTACGGAGATATCGCCGCTACATTCGCAGTGGGGAAAATATCACAGGAAGCAAAAAAACTTATCTCCACAACCAGAGAAGCTCTTTACGCTGGCATTTCCCAAGCATATGCCGGAAACAACTTAGGAGACATCTCCTATGCTATAATGAGTTGTGTGGAAGAAAGAGGTCTTTCTGTAGTCAGAAGATTTGTAGGTCATGGGATTGGTAGACAGCTCCACGAAGAACCAGAAATTCCCAATTTCGGATTCCCCGGACAAGGTCCGGAATTAAAAGCGGGGATGGTTTTAGCAATTGAACCCATGGTTAACGCTGGAGATTATGAGGTGGAAATTCTCCCTGATGGCTGGACAGCGGTCACAAAAGATGGTAAATTATCTGCACATTTTGAACACACTATTTTAATTACAAACAAAGATCCGGAAATTTTAACAGAATTTAACTATGGCTAAAGAAGAACCGATTAGAGTGGAAGGAACGATACTGGAAACTTTACCCAATGCTATGTTCAGGGTAGAAGTTGAAGAAGGACATGTAGTGCTTGCTCATGTATGTGGTAAGATGCGAATGCATTACATAAAACTTTTACCTGGAGATAAGGTTGTTTTAGAACTTTCACCCTATGACTTATCACGAGGGAGAATTGTTTATCGGAAGTGAGGTGAATTATGAAAGTAAAGGCATCAGTTAAAAGATTGTGTGATAAATGTAGGATAATAAAGAGGAAAGGTGTAATAAGGGTAATTTGCGTAAATCCCAAGCACAAACAGAGGCAGGGATAACACTGGAGGTAAGAGATGGCAAGAATTGTAGGAGTTGATTTACCAAAAGAGAAGAGGATAGAAATAGCTCTAACTTATATATTTGGAATTGGACGGTCGCGAGCGAAAGAGATATTAAAGAATACGCAAATCGATCCTGGTAAAAAAACAAGGGACCTTGCAGAGGAAGAGATCTCCAGAATTACCGAATATATCCAGAAAAACTATAAAGTAGAAGGAGAGCTTAAAAGAGAATTTCAGCAGAATATCAGACATCTAATGGAGATAGGTTGTTACCGAGGCATAAGGCATAAACTTGGTCTTCCTGTACGAGGACAGAGGACAAGAACTAACGCCAGAACAAGAAAAGGGCCCCGTCCAGGCATTGGAGCCAAAAAGAAAAAACGGGAGGGATAGTTAAATGGCTCAAAGAAGAGGAACGAGAACAAGAAGGAAGAAAATCACAAGGCAGGTACCATTGGCTATCGCTCATATTCAGGCTACATTTAACAATACCATTATTACCATAACTGACCCTGAAGGAAATGTTCTGGCCTGGTCGAGTGGAGGAGTGGCTGGTTTTAAAGGGACAAGAAAATCCACTCCATTCGCAGCTCAACTGGCAGCAAATGATGTTGCTAAGAAAGCCATGGAGTACAGAGTGAAAGATATAATTGTATACGTTAAAGGTCCTGGTGCTGGCAGAGAAACTGCAATTCGGGCGTTACAGGCTGCGGGTCTCAACGTACGGGCTATAAAAGATGTAACTCCCTTACCACATAATGGCTGTCGGCCACCAAAAAAGAGAAGGGTGTAAAGGAGGTAAAAGGATATGGCAAAAGCAAGAGAATCTGTGTGTAGATACTGCAGAAGAGAGGGTACAAAATTATTTTTAAAAGGAAGAAGATGTCTTACTGATAAATGTGCCTTTGACAAAAGACCTTACCCCCCAGGGCAACATGGCAAAACCAGAATAAGGCATTCTGATTATGGTATAAGATTACGAGAAAAACAAAAGGTGAAAAGAATATATGGTGTAACTGAACGACAGATGAAAAAATATTACAAGGAGGCAAGTAGAAGAAAAGGAGTCACAGGTGAAACCATGCTTCAACTTCTGGAAAGACGCCTGGATAATGTTATATTTAGATTGAATTTCGCACTCAGCAGGGCCCAGGCAAGACAGATTGTCGATCATGGACACATATACGTGAATGGGCGCCGAGTTAATATTCCTTCTTACCTTGTAAGACCCGGTGATCGCATTACCATTAAGGACAGAGACGCCTCTCGCAATCTAATCAAAGAAAACTTAGAGTTATGTGAAGATAGACCGATTCCTGGATGGCTGGAGTTAAATAAAGAAAAACTGGAAGGAATAGTAATATCTCTCCCTACAAGGGAGGACATAGTAATTCCTGTTCAGGAACAGTTAATAGTAGAATTCTATTCCAGATAAGGAGGGCTGAATATGGGCGTAAGAATGAGAGACTTTGCAATGCCTGTAAATATCGAATTAGATGAAAAGAGTTACTCTGCTACTTATGGGAAATTTATAGCTCAACCATTTGAAAGGGGGTATGGTATAACAATAGGCAACTCCTTGCGCAGGGTGCTTCTTTCCTCTATAGAGGGCAGTGCAGTAACAGCAATCAAAATAGCTGGCATTCAACATGAGTTTGCCACCATACCAGGTGTATTGGAAGATGTACCTCAGATTATAATGAACATTAAAGGATTAATTGTACGCTCCCATTCCCGAAGCCCTCGGACGATAATTCTTAAAGGTGAGAAAAAAGGGGAACTAAAAGCCAAGGATATACAGACAGATGATACTGTGGAGATAATAAACCCAGAACATCATATTGCTACCTTGACCGATAATACCAAACTGGAAATCGAGATGGAGGTGACTCGAGGAAGAGGCTGGGTGCCTGCTGAACGTAACAAACGTGAGGGAATGCCCATAGGAGTAATTCCTGTGGATTCTTTATTCTCTCCGGTAAAAAAAGTGAATTTTCAGGTCGAAAACACCCGCGTAGGAGCAATTACTGATTACGAAAGATTAATAATAGAAATCTGGACCAACGGAAGTGTGGAACCTAAAGAAGCACTGGTATATGGTGCTTATATCCTCCAGAGACACCTGGATATATTTACAAAATTTGTGGAAGTTGTGGAAGAAGAGGAAGAAGAGGAAGAGAAGAAAATTGATGAGGAATTAATTAAAAAAATGATCACACCGATTTCAGAGCTGGAATTATCGGTAAGAAGTGCTAATTGTCTGAAGGAAGCAAATATCACTCTTATCGGTGAGCTCGTTCAACTCACAGAGCAGGAATTGCTTCAGCATCGAAATTTCGGAAAGAAATCCTTAAATGAACTTGTGGAAATTTTAAATAATATGGGACTTTCTTTCGGTATGGAATTACCTGAAGAGGCCAAGAAAATTATAGAGGAGGCAAAGAAAAATGCGGCATCGCAGGAAGAGATCTAAACTTGGCAAACCTCAAGATCAGCGGAAGGCATTGATTCGGAGCTTGTTAACTGCTCTGGTCAATGAAGAAAAAATTCAGACCACTTACCACAGGGCAAAAGAGGTTTCCCGGTGGGCAGATAAACTTGTAACCCTAAGTAAAAGAGGAGACATCCATTCCCGAAGATTGGCTTACCGTTGGCTTCAAAACAGGGAGCTGGTCAAAAAACTTTTTGACGATATCGCTCCCAGATTTAAAGAGATAAATGGAGGATATACCAGGGTAGTCAAGACGAACAATAGGAAGGGAGACAATGCTTTAATGGCGGTTATTGAATTCACAAAAGTAAAAGAAGAAATAATAGAGGAAAAGAAAAAACAGAGACTTTTGCGGAGAGAGAAAAGGAAAAGGCAACTGGAAGAAGAGAAGCCTCCTGAGGTAGAAGAAGTAAAAGTCGAGGAGATAAAGGAAGAAAAGAAAAAAGCCAGGAAAAAAGTTGAACCTGCAGTAAAAAAAGAAGAGATAGAGAAAGAGCCAAAAGAAGAAGAAAAAGAAGAACAGAAAAAGGAAAAATCCAAAGGCTTCCTCTCAGGCCTTAAAGACTTTATGAAAAGGAAAAAGAATCCCTGAATAAATAATGATTTCCTCCAGAGCAAAGGAAATAAATCCTTCTGCAACTCTAAAAATAACTGCTGAAATCAAAAAACTGAAAAAAGAGGGTAGGAAGGTAATAAATTTTGCAGGTGGAGAACCCGATTTCGATACTCCTTCCAAAATAAAAGAATCAGCCAAAAAAGCCATAGATAGTGGATTTACAAAATACACTCCGGTAGCCGGAATATCAGAATTAAGAGAAAAAATCTGCCAGAAAATAAAGGAATGGTATTCCCTGGACTATAAACCTGAACAGATAGTAGTTTCCAACGGAGCTAAACATGCAATATTTAATTCCTTATATGTACTTCTTGACCCTGGAGATGAAGTGTTGATCTTTTCACCTTACTGGGTCAGTTATCCGGAAATGGTTAAACTCTGTTCCGGGAAACCGGTAATTGTAGATTTTAAAGAAACTGACGAATTTCACCCTGATTTAGACCTTATAAAATCTAAAATAACCAAAAAAACAAAATGTATTATACTCAACTCTCCCTGCAATCCCACTGGAGTGGTATGGAGAAAAGAAGAATTAGTTATGTTGGCAGAAGTAGCGGTAGAACATAATATATTTATAATCAGTGATGAGATATACAGTCGTCTTATTTATGATTCTCAACATTTCTCCATAGCGGGATTGGGGAAAGAAATACAGGCGAGAACCATAACAATCAATGGAGTATCCAAAACATATTCTATGACTGGATGGAGGATTGGCTGGTCATGTTCTCCTTCTGAAATTGCTCGAGAAATAGCCAAAATTCAAGGACAGATTACCTCTAATGCCTGCAGTATAAGTCAGATGGCTGCCTTATCTGCGCTATCTTTAGAAAAATATGAGATAGAAAAAATGCGAGAGACATTTAAGAACCGCAGAGATATACTTATTGCCGGACTTAAAAAACTGGGGTTAAATTTTATCACGCCTCAAGGTGCTTTTTACTTATTTCTTAAAGTCAGCAACTTAGGATATACCTCTTTCGATTTTGCAAAAAAATTTCTCACTCAAAAATTAGTAGGAGTGATTCCTGGAAAACCATTTGGAAACGACGAATATGTAAGAATAAGTTACGCCATATCACAAGAGGAGATAGAAGAAGGGCTCAAAAGACTGGGAGAATTCATAAGTGGGTAAGACCATAGCTGAAAAGATACTGGGCAAAAAAGCAGGGAAAAATGTTCAGGCTGGAGATATAGTAAAGGCTGAGGTTGATTTTGCATTCTCTCAGGACGGTACCAGTTTACTGGTTATAGAGGCATTCCATTCCTTAGGCAAAGAGACCCCATATTCTCCCGATAAATTTGCACTGGTGATTGATCACAGTGTCCCCAGTCCTAACTTAGGAATTTCCAATGTGCATAAAAAAATGAAAGAATTTGCAGATAAAACTGGAGTTTTAATTTATCCTGAAGGCAGAGGAGTTTGCCACCAGGTAATTATGGAAAATGGCCATGCTTATCCCGGCAGTTTGATTACTGGAGCCGATTCTCATACCTGTACCTATGGTGCTTTAAATAGTTTCGCTACTGGAATGGGCTCCACAGATATTGCAATAATACTGGCTACAGGGAAAAACTGGTTCCGAGTACCTGAAAGTGTCAAGATTGTAATAAATGGAGAATTGCCTCCCGGTGTTTTTGCTAAAGATATAATACTATACATTGCTGGACAACTAACAGCAAATTCCTGCACTTACAAGGCAATTGAATTCCACGGTGAGACAATTGCGTCTTTGAGTATGGACGCCAGATTTACAATTGCCAACATGGCAGTGGAGCTGGGAGCAAAAGCAGGAGTGATGCTTACAGATGAGAAAACCAAATCCTGGCTCCAAGACAAAAGTGATAGAGCAAACTGGGAACCAGTATACCCGGATAAAAATGCTAATTATCTATGGATAAAGGAATTTGATATCTCCAAACTTGCCCCTCAAATTTCCTGCCCCCACAGAGTCGACAATGTAGTAAATATCGAACAAGTAGAAGGAACGGAGATTCACCAGGCTTATATAGGAACCTGTACCAATGGCAGACTGGAAGATTTGAGGATATCTGCCCGGATATTGAAAAATAAAAAAACAAAAGTAAAATTTATTATAACCCCGGCTTCCTATGAAACTTTACAACAAGCACTGGAAGAAGGTTTGATAAAAATTTTTATTGATTCTGGAGCCCTGATTTTACCCCCGGGATGTGGACCATGTGTGGGAACCCATGGAGGGATTCCTGCTGATGGAGAAGTAGTAATCTCTACTGCTAACAGAAACTTTAAAGGTAGAATGGGAAATCCCGATGCTTTTATCTATTTAGCATCTCCTGCTACAGTGGCTGCTTCGGCGTTAGAAGGTAAAATTACTGATCCCAGGAAATATCTATAGGGAGGTTACAAATGGATAAGCAAAAGAAAAAATTAATATATCTGGTCCTCCTCATAATTGTAATGATATTCACCTATTCTTACAGATTTTTTTACAGAAGCATAGATGTCCATCAATATCAAGCAGTCCAAATAGGAATGACCAAAAGAGAAGTAAAAGACATACTAGGAGAACCAGTAAAAATATCTTATTATTTCTGCCAGACACACGGCCCCTCGGAAATATGGCGATATAATATAAAATACTCAATATTGTCTGCCTGTATCTGGTTCAAACTGGCAGCGGATAAAAAGCTCCGGGTGACAAAAAAAACCTGGGGCTTCGAGTAGTATAACTTTTCTGTCCTCATATATCGATATTCAAATACTGAAAGAGAAATAATTTTCGTGGTATAATTTTAGTAGGGAGGGAAAATGTTCAGGAATGTTTTTAATTTTTTAAAGGTGTTTATTATAACATTAATAGTAATAAATCTGACTCGTCTACATCCCCTTTATGCCAGACGTATCTTGGATAGAACTGCAATCATACAGATTACCAAAGACTTAGAGAAGAACTTCGGGGTCAACTCCTGGGAGTTACCTTTACTATTAACCGCTGTGGAAAACTTGCGGGTGGCAGTTGAAGATGACGATGGCCTATTTCGTTATTACATCACTCAGATACAAGAACTTTCTACCAAAAATGTTGTGGTGAATTTTATAAATTGTATCGCTGTAGTCCGCAAGAGAGAAAATGTGGAACTGGTGTTTAACCTGATAAAGGAATTCCGACGGCTGAAGGCCAGAGACTATTTTATAAATGGTATTCTGGAAGATATTCATCACCTCCCACAAGAACTTAACGATATAGAAGATGGCTTTTCGATATTATTGCATGCCTTGATTACTGTTACGAAATCCACTTTAGAAGAAGATTATCAACCCCAAGCCTATAACTTTTTGAGAAGATTCCGGGAAGAAATAATCAGCAAGCAATGGATAAATTACGAATATATAAAGAAGCATTTTCCTCAGGTAATGGAGACGGTGATAGACATAACGACACGAAATTTAGAAACGGATATGTGGAATGCCTTGACACAAATTAATATATGTCTCAACGAAGCGAAAGGCAACTGGCCACAAGCCAAATATTTACTGGATAAATTTTACAGCAGTAAATAAAAATATTGCTTTTTTAATATGATAATGGTTTAATAATACCGTTCATAAATAAAAAGGAGGAAAGATGCGTGAAGAGATGAAAAAATATCGAATAGCAATTCAGTGTTTCTGCGGACAGAAGATTATAGTGGATGCTGATGACCTCGCAGACCTTTTGGGAAATATCCAGTTTAATCTCCTGGGTCACATCAGAAACAATCACCCCGAAGAAATGGAAAAATTTAAACAAAAACTGAAACAGAGTATGCTGGATACCCTGAATAAAATTTTTGATGAATACGGTGAATTCTTTAAAGGAGAGGACTGGAAATTCTAAATTCTTTTACTCTCTTCCCACAAAGATTCCATTTCCTCAAGCGTAACTTCATGTAATGATTTATTCTGTTCAGCGATTTTACCCTCGATATATTTAAACCTCTGAATGAATTTTTCTATCGTTTCTCTCAGAGCTATTTCAGAGTCAATATTTAAAAGCCTGGCGACATTCACTACAGCAAATAATAAATCACCGATTTCTTCCTGCAACTTTTCCCGACTTTGTGACTTATATAGAAGTTGTTCGATTTCTTTGATTTCTTCCTTAACTTTTAAAAATGCATCTTGCGCTTTCTTCCAGTCAAAACCCACTCGAGAAGCTCTTTCCTGGACCAGTTTAGCCCGAATAAGAGCAGAAATATTGCAGGGAATGTTATCCATAATGGATTTTTTCTTCTTTTTTCTTTCTTCATCTTTAATCTTATGCCAGTGATTTACAACATCCTGAGAAGTCTTCAAATCTTTGTCTCCAAATACATGAGGATGGCGCACAATCATCTTGTGGTTAATAGCATCTATTACTTCTTTCAACCGAAATAACTCTTTTTCTTCTGCGATTGAAATATAGGAAAAAACCATAAAAAGTAAATCTCCCAACTCCTCTTTCAAATCCTCAACATCACCTTTCTCAACAGCACTGGCAACCTCATATACCTCCTCAATAAGATAGGGGAGGAGTGAATGATGATTTTGCTCTTTATCCCAAGGGCATCCTTCAGGTCCCCGTAATTTTTTAACTAATTTCCAGACATTTTGAAGTTCTTTAGCCTCCATAAGTTAAAATTAAACCACATTTAATAATATTTTGCAAATTTAATCCGTTTTGTTAAAATATAATTTAGTATGAAGATAGGTCTGTTATCCGACACTCATGATAACCTTCCTAAAATAGCAAAAGCAGTAGAATTTTTTAACAAAAATAGAGTTGAATTTGTAATCCATGCAGGAGATTTCGTAGCTCCCTTTAGTATTCTATCTTTCGAAAAATTGAACTGTGAGTGGATTGGAGTCCTGGGAAATAATGACGGAGAAAAAGAGGGATTAATAAAAAAATCCAAGAACAGAATAAAACAGGGACCGATTTCGTTAGTTCTTGATAATAAAAAACTTATAGTAATACACGATATTGAAAACTACGACAATGAACATGCAGATATAATAATCTTTGGACACACTCATAAACCAGAGGTTAAAAAAATAGGGGGGAGATTGCTGATAAATCCTGGAGAGGCAAGCGGCTGGCTCTCTGGAAAGGCAACGATCGCAGTGGTTGAACTTGATTCCTTAGATGTAAATATAATTGAAATTTGAAAGGAGGGCAAAATGTCTGAAAAATGCATCTTCTGCAAGATTGCTGACAAAGAAATCTCAAGTTCTATAGTATATGAAGACCCAGAGATAGTGGCTTTCAACGACATCAATCCTCAGGCGCCGGTGCATATTATTATAATACCCAGAAAACACATCCCGAGAGTGATGGACTTAGAAGAGAACGATGCTGCACTTATAGGAAAATTATTTATAGTTGCTAAAAAACTGGCAAAGGAGAAAGAAATAGAGGATGGCTATCGTCTGGTAATTAACTGCAATCCAGGAGCAGGACAGTCGGTATTCCATATTCATCTCCATCTTCTGGGTGGAAGAAAATTCACCTGGCCTCCGGGATAAATACAGCAGATAGCGAATGGCTGATGGTTAATTATTGTTGAAAAGATGAGGAAGTTGGATAAAAGACAAAATAAAATGCCAGTGTTAAAATTTAAAAGCCAATCTACTATTAGAGACAAAAGTGTGTTGAAAAAGATTTCTAAAAGAAAAGGGAGGTTAGACAGACGTGGAAAAAGTTAAAATTGAGAACCGGGAATTACGCTTTTCAACTCATGGTGATGGGGATGTAATTGATCTTACCAATAGAGTTCAGAAAGTCTTGGATGAACTGAAACTTACAAAAGGGACAGTAACCTGCTTTGTCCCTGGTTCCACTGCAGGCCTTACCACCATTGAATACGAACCGGGACTTAAAAAGGATCTTCCAATCTTAATGGAGAAACTTATCCCTAAAAGAAGTAATTATCACCACAATGCCACCTGGGGTGATGGTAATGCCTTTTCCCATCTAAGACATGCTCTTATAGGACCTTCCGTTACGATTCCTTTTTCAGATGGAAAACTTATACTGGGGACATGGCAGCAAATAGTGTTTCTGGAATTTGACAATACTCCCAGAAAGAGGAAAGTTATCCTTCAATTCATAGGGATTTAACTCTACTTAAAAGTTATTGATAATCAAATGGTTGTTCAATTTAAAGTTAACATAAGATATATTATCGGACGCAAAATATAGATTATTTTTAAAAGAACATTAAACAATTAGGGATCTGTTATTTTCTGTAATAAGTGTGATAGCCGGTTACAAATTTGGTATAAACAGGTTTGGTCTCCTCTCCCGCAGGCTTTTTGGGTAATGGGATTTGTTCCAGCCATCTTCTGTATTCTCTTCTGGTAACTATTACTGCCAGAGCTATTCCTCCAGCTATGCATCCAATCGTCAACAGTATGAGCAAAATAAAGATTCTGTTTACAGTAGCATCTGATACCTGAGATTTTTTGAGAAATACTTTCTTTATTATCTCCTTAACGATTTCGCTGGGTTTAGAGGAAGTAATATACACAATGGTATCTGCAGGGATAATCACTATTTTCTTTTCACCGTTAACCTCAACCTGAACCACTATGTAAGCACCACTGGAATTTTTCATAATAGTACCATTCTTCCAAGCTTCCTGAAGGGCTTTTACCATCTTTTTACTTAAACCTGTCTCCTGAGATATTCTTTCTATATTCTCTCCACTCTGAATCATTTCAATGGCTCTTTGGACACTTACAATATAAGCCTTATCAGGATTGGTATTCTCAACAGAATTTAAAACCACCCCTTCTTCTACCTGCTTCCCATTCTGTCCTTTGTTCCGCTCTGCTCCAGTTCCCTCACCATCTTTTTCCTCACCATCAGTTGAAGGATTATTATTTTGTTGAACATCTGACCGTGCTCTCACTATCATATAACTTCCTTTCTCTCCACCCAGACCGATTAAACCCAGAATTTTAACTTCTCCTATATTCTGAAAAGAACTATCTTCTGCAGAAACAAGTTTTGGGGAACGCTGGGCTCCCTCACCATTAGTTAGTGATTTTAAGGTTTCTATTTTTTCATTAATTCTTTCTTCCACCTTTCTGAAAAATCCTTCTTCCAGATTAGAGCGAGTATCATTTCCAATTTCAGAATAACCTTCACCGGAAACAACACCTATCTCCTCTTCCGAAATTCTAAAAACAAATTGGGCTAACTCTTTATTTATTTCAGAATATTTGGTATATGGAGAATCATTATTAAACAATCTATCACCAATCATAATAATGTAATCGTTGATGGTATTTTCGGAAGGGACAGGAAAATCTCCAGTTTTGTCATAAGAAGGAGATGTATCTCCTCCAACTATAGGGTGGTCGTTTCCAAAAATAGTAGTGGCTTTTCTTACACCCGGTACACCCGGGTTATCACCATCTTC
>NATI01000009.1 GCA_002085265.1 Candidatus Omnitrophica bacterium 4484_49
ATGCTACCTGCACATGGCTATCCGGGGTTGAGAAAATATAAACATCTGGTTGGCAATTTGGGAAGGGCTTGGTATGACCAGAAGGAACTATTTTCGCAATATCCAGCAGCAATTTTAGGGACTTCCAATTGTGTGCTTTTGCCCAAGGATGAGTATAAGGATAGAATGTTTACTATGGGGGTTACAGGTCTTCCCGGAGTAAAGCATATTCAGGGTTATGATTTCAGCCCGATTTTGGAAAGGTTAAAAGAGCTGCCAGAATTAGAAGAACAACCAGGAGAAATAAAATTAAAAACTGGATTTGGGAAATCTACTATTTTATCATTGGCAGATAAAATTAAAGAATTGGTGGAAAAAGGTAAAATTAAACATTTCTTTTTAGTTGGTGGTTGTGATTCTCCCACTAACAGGAATAATTATTATCGGGAATTTGTTAAGCAATTACCTCCTGATACAGTCGTTTTAACCCTTGCCTGTGGTAAATACAGAATAAATGATCTTGATTTGGGGGAAATTGACGGTATTCCTAGATTAATAGACCTGGGGCAGTGTAATGATTCCATAGTGGCAATTGAGATAGCACAGGCTCTGGCTGAACTTTTTGGAGTTGGAATAAATGAATTGCCTCTGAGTTTAATTTTGATGTGGATGGAGCAAAAAGCAATAGCTATTTTCTGGACTTTGCTTTATCTGGGGATAAAGAACATCTACATCGGCCCAATTTTGCCTGCCTGGGTGAATGAAGATATTTTGAAAGTGCTGGTTTCGGGATATAATGTAAAGTTAATCTCGGAACCGGAGAAAGATTTAGCAAGGATTTTAAATTTAGAAGAGGTGTAGAAAAGTTAAAGATATAAAAGGGAGGTTCTTATGGCTTTGGAAGTAGAAATTAGGTACTTAGAAGGTGAAAAATTTGAGATTAAATCTCTGAAAAGCGGAGCAAAAGCTTATATTGATATCAGAAGGGAAGAAGGTTATATTCCTTCTACTCCTAATTCTTCAGAGCTATTCTTAGCCTCAATCGGTGGTTGTGTAATGTATTATGCAAAGTTATATTTGGTCAATGCTGGAATAAAATTTGACAAGCTTAAGGTAAGGGTATCTGGAGAATGGACTAAACAGCCGGTTTTGATGATTAAAGATATAAAGGTTAAAATTTCCACTGATGCAGAACTCAGAGATAGAAAACAGGCTTTCTTAAGATTTGTTCATAACTGCCCTGTTCATAATACCATAATAAATACAAAAGAGATAAAGATTGAAATGGAGGAGTAAATGGACGAAAAAATGAAAGTAATGCTTCTGCTTCCCAGAGAAATGAAATAACTGGGCATTTTATTTATAAAAAACTCGCTAGTTTATCCAAGAATAAAAACAATAGAGAAGTTTTGAATAAAATCGCAGAAATGGAGCACATAAATCATCAGTTCTTTCTTTTTTAGTTTCTACACCCACCACTGGGGTGGATTCGATTTTAGCCACTTACTTCCTGATGGGGCAATTGTTTGCTATCTTCAGGCCATTGGCCACTTTAATTTCCGGTGGCAATTGTTGTCCGCTGATCCTCGTCTAATAACCGGCGCAGGGAAGTTTCTGCCTTTCTGGATTAAAATAGTATCAGGAGTGATTCTTTTTGCTTTGATAACTCTGTCCTTAAAGTCCCAAAGTGGTGGGTCTTATATGGAATATAATATAAAGATAGAAGTTCCAGATATTCATTGCCAGCACTGTAAAATTACTCTCGAGGGGAAACTTTCTTCACTGACAGGCGTAGAGGAAAGTATATGTAAATGTAGAGGAGAAAACGGTAAATATTAAAGGTGCACCTGATATAAATGAAGTGAAAGAGGAAATCAATAAAGCAGGTTATAATCCCATTTAGTAATCTATTTCTGCTTCTATCCTGAGAAGATTAGCGAATCTGTCAACGAGTCCGAAGTTTTCTCCTTGGATATAGATATTCCATCTATTTGACTTATCCCTTTCGGCTTTCAGATATCTTAGGACATATTCACCTTCCAGTTCTGGAATATCTGAATTGACTACTCTTCCTGTAGGTGCTATTTCAAAAGCTTTGATTTCTCCATTTGGAGTCTGGAATTTCACCCATATCCCTGCTTTCTTGATTGCTTCTTTTACTATCCGTATCAACTGCTCTCTGCGAAAGACACTGTTCTCTATTGCAATTTTTCCGTCGGTAGAGAGCTGCAGGAATATTTCAGCCAGTGCAGGATTATAAGTATGAGCACTTATAGACTTCAAGTCTCTATATTGAGGTAACCTTTTGTAATAGTTAAAAAGGAAATCTATAACAGTTTTACCTATACCTTTTCTTTGATGTTCTGGATGTATCTCTATTCTTCCAATATACATAGAATTATTTTCTTGATCTATACTTATAGTTACACCCCCCAGGTAGATTTCTTCTTGATATACAGTCCATATAAATCTACCAGAAAGTTCTTCATTTTGGTTGACTATAGGTTTCAGATGTATCCAATCATTATTCTTGGGATTTTTTATTTCTATGTATGAGAGATTTCCATTTTTATCGTAAAAATATATTTCAACTATGTCTCCTGTTAAATTGCATGCAAATTGCGGTTTATGTTCCCAACTGTAGTAAACAATTCTATCTCTATGGATTTCAGGGTTTAAATTCTTGGCATCGCCTATGTCAGATGAGAAAGTTGCTTTTATTCGTCTGGAGATACTTTCAGTTTTTGGGAGTGGACTAACTGATGTGTTAAAAATTATAAACAGGGATAAAGCATAAAATAAAAGATGGTTCACCTCCACCTCCTTTCTCTTAATATAAGTATAACATAATTTTGAAAGCCTCTGATGCATTTGTATTGTAGTGTAACAATAGGGTATATTTATAATAGAGATGAAACTATTTGAAAAAGTCATTTTGGTAGTGGGTATAACTTCAGTTATGACAGCCCCTTGTTGGTCTCGAAGAGTAAAGGAGCCTATCTGGGAACAATTTTTAAGGAGCAAAGATGAAACTATAAATTATATAGTTGAAGAAATTATGCATTCTTCCCGGGGAAAGAAATTGATTCAGGATATAAAAAAAGCGTTAGAAGACAACCTAAGAGAGGGATCTTTTCCCTTGCGGGTAAAAGAGATAATAGTTCCGGCTGGATATGGATATGAGTACAAAGTAGATATATGCTTTTCCCAGAAAGACAAATATGGTCGCTCTTTTATATCTGTTACAATTTATGGTGATACGGAACCAGAAGATTTTTCTGAAGATCCCAGTTGCTGGGATAGGACTAAAGTAATAATGAGATGTGTTATTCGGGCTTTAGAGTCACTGGGTATGAATATAATAAGAGAAAAGGCGGATTGTGAAGACCCTTACTGGTATAATTATTATTTATTTTCTGAGAGCAACTAAAAATTTAATACAGGATGTTTTCCCTTTACGAGGTATTTTCTGGCCAAGTCCAGCTTTTCAAAATACCTTAACTTTTCCTGTTGTATCAGCCAGCGCTGGATAATTCTATAACCAATTACTTTATAGATAACCATCCTCAGTTTCTTTTTCCATTCTCTCAAACCTTTCCTGGGTCCGTATCTTAGTATGTAACTGGGGATAAGAAATAGATGCAAATTTAATTTGAAATATCCCTTTCTGTTATAAAACCAGGACATGATTTCCAAAACAGCATTCTGAAGGTTCTGAGGTGTAAATGGGGGATCAGGTTCAAATAACGGAAATGTTCCATCGTAATATTCCCATCCGATATACTGTAAGGGATAAATTCTGTTCTGGTTTAATAGCCTTTTCCTCAGTTCTGTTCCCGGAAGTGGAACCGGCAGAAGCACCTGAATGGTATCCAGGCAGGTAGTATCTATGAATTTCTTAAAGGCTTCCACTCTTTCCTGGGGTGTTTTGTTGTAGTTTACACCTTCTTTTGCAGGATATCCGAATATAAACATTCCATGAATCGCAAAGCCGTAATCTTGATACCTTTTGGTTAATCTTACAATATCCTCGGGTTTTAATCCCTTACGCATGGCTTTCAATTCCTCTGCAATCGGGGATTCAAATCCAATTATTACAGTCCTGATTCCGGCATCTTTCATTGCTGATAGAAGTTCCTCATCTTTTGCTTTATCCAATCTTATCTGGACAGAAATTTTAAACTTTATGTTTTTTCTGGCCTGATAGCGGGAGAGAAGTTTGCACAATTTCAATGTATCCTCTCTATCCTGAGCGAACAGGTCATCTACTATAAAGAACTCCCGGATGTTAAATTTTTCATAGTTTTTAGCAATTTCTTCAATTAGCCTTTCCGGTGAGGCAAATCGAGGAGCACCCTTTACAGCACAGAATTCACAATTCATTCCGCAGCCTCTGACTCTCCCTAGGGGAAGGAGGACGAGCCGGGCATATTTTAATAATCCAAAGTCAGGAATTGGAAGAGAATCGAGGTCATTTATTGGAGGCCGAGGGGAGGTATATTTTATCTTCCCATTTTCTTTGAAGGCAATCCCCCGGATGTCATTTAGGGATTTGTTCTCCTGTATTGCTACAAGTAATTCTTTAATTGTCTCTTCTCCTTCTCCGATAGCAACTGTATCGATTCCATTCTGTAATGCTTCCGGAATAGTTTCGGAGACGAAATGATGCCCACCTGTTATGGTGAAGGCTCCCATTTTTTTATAAAATTTTGCCAACTGATAAAGTCGGGGAATTGATGAACTCATTCCTCCATAGAAACCAATTGCATCCGCAGGATTTTCCTGCTGTAGCAATTGATGGTTTATTGTCCCTGAGGGATTTAATACTTCTTTTCTCCAGAAGTTGTTCTCGTCTATCACTTCTGTTTCCCATCCGGGGAGTTTTTTAACTGCAGTTGCTATACATATAGGGCCTAAGGCGGTAGTTTTATTGAGAAGCGAGGAATAGATGTTGAATTTTGGAAATGCAGGAATTATGATTCTGAAAAGTCTCTTTTTCATATTATCTCCTGAATCTAACAATAACTGGCAGGGAGATTACATCCATTATTCCAATTACCACCATTTGAAATAATAGCAGTCTTGGGATGCACAGTCAAGTTTATATCCCTTACGGGATGGATATTTGTATTGACATATACAGATAGTATTCACTATAATTCCTAAAGTATGAAGATAAAGCGGAGTGTTGAAGCAGGACTGATATTTCTTACTTGGGGATTCCTTGTGGGTATGGCTGGTCCTCCTCACCTCAGCTACTTACAAAAAGAAATAACTCAACTTCTGGAAAGGATGGCTTCTGATTACTCTTCTGGTAATTACCAGGGAATTCTTTCTCACCTGGATCAGGATTTTGAGAATTTAGATGGCTTCAAGGATAGATTGCAGAATGAATTTGTTAATAAAAAAGAACTGCAGTTGAAATTCTATGTGGATAATATACTTGAAGATAGAGACCTGTTGTTTGTTGGTCTTCACTGGTTTAAGAAATACAGGTCCCGGGAAGGTAATATCGTTAAGGGAAAAGGTTCCTCCAGTTTCATTTTCCGCAAAGGGACCACGGGGTATAAGTTGTTGTTCGTCCGGGGAGACAATCCTTTCTTTTAATGAATTCCTGGCGTAATAAATTCTATCTTTTATTTCTTTTTTCTCTAATTGTGAATGCTCCGGTTACCTTTGCCACTTCTCCTCGGGATATAGAGATTAAGATAATAGGGACTAAAGTATATGTGAAAGTTTATCATCATGTAATTAACCCTCGCCAGCATTACATCAAGTTCATTTATGTATATGTGAATGGAAGATGGCGGGTAAAACAGAGGTTTTTTTATCAGCAAAATCCCGAATATCAGGAAGCAGTATTTAATATTCCTTCTCTACATCGAGGAGATGAGGTATTAGTAATTGCCTATTGTAATCTCCATGGCAAACTTGATAAAATGGCTATTACTCCTTAAACATACTTAACTTATCTTTTCTATTTTATACAGATTTTTAAGCGCTTCTTCGTAGAAAAGACTTGACTTTCAGAAATTATATTGCTATATTTAAATATAATTATATAATAGTTGAAGATGATTGCCCAATATGAAAAATTATTCAAGGCACTGGGAGATAAAAGCAGGTTAAGGATTTTAAAAATGCTTGAGTTAAGACCAATGTGCGTCTGTGAAATTAGATATATTTTAAAGTTAAGTCAACCCACTGTTTCCGGCCATTTGAAGATTTTAAAAGAAGCCGGGCTTGTTAAGGATAAAAAAAATGGTCTCTGGGTAACTTATAGTATAAAGAAAGACAGATTAAATAATGGAGTATTGAATATTTTGAAAAATTTAGAGAAGGACAGCCAAATCAGAAAGGATTTGAAATTAGTTGAAAGTATTTCCCGGGAGATTGTCTCCAGGCTATAAATTTTTTGCCAGTTTATATCGCTATATTGCAATATAACGAATAAGGTTAATATGAAAGAGAAGAGAAAGCAGAAAAATACCAGAGAAAATCACTTAAAAGGAGGTGAGTTGAGATGGCAGAACAGAAGCCAAGGTTTATCATGTGTATCTGTACAGGACAGTGTCCGGGGTTTTCCAGTTTAGATTTATGGCAGTTAATTAATACCGTCAGGGGGGAGATGGATGTGGAATATGCCATCGTTCATCCTCAGTTATGCGTTGATGATGGAGATAGATTCTTCAAAGATTATATCAAGCCCGGTGTGAAATATGTAATTGGTGCCTGCGATCCCAAGATGCAAAGGAAAATGTTTAAGGATGCCTTTGCTGAAGCTGGAGGAAATTTTGACGAACAGGTAATTGCTTTGGATTTGAGAAATATGACCACAGAAGAAGCAATAAATAAAGTGAAGGAAGCGTTGAGTTCCTTAGTGAATGCCTAAATGCATTAATTATGCGTTCATCCATTGAGGTATATCTTTAATCTATTGGAGGTGGGAATATGAAAGAGTACAAAGGAGTGCCTCGAGAAAAAATTCCCTGGTATCCCCGAGTAGATTACGACAAATGTGTCGGATGCAGGCAGTGCTTTGAATTTTGTGGAAATAATGTCTATGAATGGGATGACGAGAATAATCATCCTGTGGTAAGGAATCCCAATAATTGTGTAATAAACTGTATTGCCTGTGCCAAGATTTGCCCTCAGGAAGCAATAAGTTTTCCTTCTAAGGAAAAGATAGAGGAAGTAGTTAAACAGCTTAAGGGAGAATAAGTTGTGTCAGTATTGTAAAGTAAGTAAAAATCGCAAATTGGGAACTATGAAAATAGTGTGGTATATAATGAGTTTATGTCTGAAATTATAGAAAAAGGTGTGGTATTATCTCAAGGAGGTAGCCGGGTAGAGGTAAAAATTTTACCAGAAGGAGAATGTGATTCATCCTGTCCTTTGAAATCTGCCTGCAGGAAGAAAGATTGGGTTGTTGATGCTGAAAACCTTGTGGATGCTAACCAGGGGGATGAAGTTAAAGTAAAGATTGAGGCCAACCATTACTGTAATGCACTCTTTTTAATTTTTGTCCTCCCTCTGATCCTGATAATTGGAGGTTATTTTCTGGGAAGCAATGTTTTTCAATCTGAGAATATCGGATATATTTTTACTGCTTTGAGTTTGTTAATCTGGCTTCTGGTTTTAAGATTCACTTCTAATTTTTATAAGCCATACTATAGGATAATTGAAATTTTAAGGAGGAGTCAAAATGGATAAAGGTATTAAATCTTATTCTGATTTATTGAGAAATATTCTGAAATTGAAAACTTATCCTGTAGGATTAAAAATATGTGAATGGTTTATTTCAGGATACGGAATTGTGTTTTGCATTTCCTGAGCAAGATATGAATTCTATAATTACTGTCCTGGAAGGATTTCAAAATTAGGGTAGACTTCACCTCCCAATATTTCAGGCGTATCTTTCACCCAGCAGGTAAATGATTAACCCGAGTTACTACTGAACCTTTATTGTTGCCAAGACCTGAAATTAGAATACTGGTAAATTATTTTTGAAATCAAAGACTTAAGATGGTAATATGCGTATAAAAATACTAAGCGAGTGGAAAATCAAAGGGAAAAGGACATGAAAGAGGAAAAGATTAACGCTCACATTTGTTTACTTAAACCTGAAATCGAGAAATTAATCAAAAATAAAGACTGGAAGGCGATAAAAGAGGCAATTTCTATACTTCATCCTTCTGATATCGCTGACCTTTTTGAGGAGTTGGACATTAAATACTCCGTGGTCCTGCTGAGATTACTCCCATCCCAACTGCAGTCAGAAGTATTTTCAGAATTAGATAGTGAACTTCAGCTTCAGATACTCAATAATCTTACCGCTGAGGATGTGAAATCAATCATTACTGAACTTGATCCCGATGATCGTACAGAGTTATTTGAAGATTTGCCTCCCAGACTGACGAGGAAACTTTTGAATATCCTCCCATCAGAGGAGAGGAAAGAGGCGCTTCAGCTTCTGGGTTACCCCGAGAATAGTGTTGGCCGATTAATGACTCCGGATTATGTTGTCCTTAAGAAAAACTGGACAGTGGATAAAGCAATTGAGCATATTCGGAGATATGGGAAGGATGCTGAGACGATTAATATGGTGTATGTAGTAGATGAGGGCTGGCATCTTATAGATGAAATTCCTATTCGAAGGTTGATTCTGGCAGATAAAAATCAGACAGTGGAATCGCTTATGGATTACCATTTTGTTTCTATAGATGTTAATGCCGATCAGGAAGAAGCTATTAAGCTTTTTGAAAAATATAATCTCGTAGCTTTACCTGTTACTGATTCCCAAGGACATCTTCTGGGGATAGTTACAGTAGATGACATTATAGATGCCATTCGGGAAGAACAGACAGAAGATTTCACAAGATTTTCTGCTATTAAAACCAAGGCGGTTGATCTTGATCTGTTTACAAGGTTACGGGAGATTCCTCTTCGCAAAATATTTAGAGCGAGAATCACCTGGTTGTTCTTCTTACTGATCATGGACTTAATAGTGGGCGGTATTATTCAAGGTTTTCAGGAGACCATAGCCAAGTATGTGGTTCTTGTCAGTTTCCTGCCGGTACTTGTAGATACAGCAGGGAATGCCGGTTCTCAAGCAGCTACTCTTGTAATAAGAGCACTTGCTTTGGGGACTGTAAAGTTGAAGGACTGGGCTTTCCTTCTGGGTAGGGAGTTACTGGTAGCCGGGGCTCTGGGAATGGCAATGGGAGCAGGGATTTCAATAATGGGTATTGTGCGAGGGAAAAGTATAGCGATTGCTCAGGTTGTGGTTTTGGCAATGATAGTAAATGTTATAGTGGGTAGTCTTATTGGAGTTTTATTGCCTTTTATATTCACCAGATTTAAAAAAGACCCCGCTACCGCAAGTACTCCCCTTATAACTACGTTGGCTGATATCTTTGGTACAGCAATTTATCTGGGTATTGCCTATTTAATGCTGGGATAAACTTATATCTTTAGGCTCTTAAGAATTAAATAAGTTAATAAACCAAAGCAGAATAAAATTGGTCAGAAGGGATCATCGAAGGGGGCCCTTTTGTAAGAATTTCACCTGTCATTTTTGGAAATTTTAGGACCTGCCTATTTTAACATCATTATTTGAAAGTGAAAGATAAATTTGTTATTATAGAACCATGTCCGAAGAGGTAACTTATAATGTAATTTATTCTCCGTTTAAAAGTCCTAAAGGTACACCTATTCAACCCAGGGGAGCCAAAGGAGTCAGAGGAAAAATTGTTCTGAAGGAAGAATATAAAGAAGGACTGAAGGACCTGGAAGAGTTTTCTCATATAATTTTGGTTTATCATTTTCATTTAAGCCAAGGATACTCATTGACTGTTACTCCTTATATGGATGATAGTCCTCATGGTGTTTTTGCCACCCGTGCTCCTAAAAGGCCGAACCCAATTGGGCTTTCAGTGGTGAAATTGTTAAGTATAAAAGATAATATTTTAGAAATAGAGGATGTAGATGTAGTAGATGGCACTCCCCTCCTTGATATAAAACCATATGTTCCTGATTTTGATATCAGAAAGGTGGAAAAATTCGGCTGGCTGGAAGAAGTAATTCACAAACTGCCTGAAAAAAGAGACGATGGACGTTTCTTGAGTTAGAAGATTTGTGACTTCTTGGAAATCTTCGTAGAATAAGGTTAAATGGATTATATAAAACAGATACGGATTTTGAAAATTCTGCCCTGTATAGCAGATGCTGAAAAGATTAGATTTCATGCTCAACTGGACAGAGATATTTCGGAAATTTTACCTTATCTGAATGCGATCTTAGATTCTGGAATTTATAATCATTATGGGAAAACTCTGACCATTAAAAAAGAAGGAAGGATTATTACCATTTATTCTTACGATATACAGGGAGCAAAGATCGATGATGAAGAAGATGCAGTGAGGATTTTAGAATGGCTGAAAGAAAAAATCAATTATTGTTATAAGAATAAAGATAAGATACAACCCAATTACCAAAGGCGTCAGAGCCTTAACCCTTTAGATATCTATAGGCTGCTTCCAGGTTTGAACTGTAAACAATGTGGAGAGACAACTTGTTTTTCCTTTGCAATTAAACTTTCTGCCGAAGAAACAAATATAATGCACTGCGGACCCATTCTTTCTTCTCAATATCAGAAGAGAAGAAAAATACTGTTTCAGTTATTAAAATCTTCAGGCTATACTGTGCCTTCCGTATTCGTAGAATAATTGGTCACTATTTCTGTTTTTTTTGAATTTCTCCTGAAATTTATTATAATAAAATCATGAAGTTACATTTTCAATCTGTGATTTTCGATCTTGATGGAGTTATCACAAAGACAGCCATTATCCATTTCAAAGCCTGGAAAGCAGCCTTTGATGAATACCTTAAACTGAGAGAAGAAAGAGATAACCAGCCGTTTAGGGAATTTACTCAACAGGATTATCTGACTTATGTTGATGGTAAGCCGAGATATGATGGAGTGAAAAGTTTTCTGGAGTCAAGAGGTGTAAAGATTCCCTATGGCGCTCCTGAAGATTCACCAGAAAGAGAGACGATTTGTGGTATAGGAAATAGAAAAAATAGAAAATTCTTAGAGATATTGGAAAAAGAGGGGATAGAGGTTTACGAAAGTACCATTGAATTGATAAAGCAGTTGAAAGAGAAAGGTGTGAGGATTGGGGTAGCCTCGTCATCGAAAAATTGTAAGCACATTTTAGAGGTGGCAGGAATTGAAGAATTGTTTGAGACCAGAGTAGATGGATTAGTCTCTCAGAAGTTAGGTCTTAAAGGTAAACCCGAACCCGATATATTTGTAGTAGCATCTTATAATTTGGAAAGTTCTCCCGCTGACTCAGTAGTTGTGGAGGATGCCACCTCGGGGGTTTTAGCCGGAAGAAATGGAGGATTTGGATTGGTATTGGGTGTTGCCAGAAAGAATAACCATAAAGATTTATTTGAAAACGGAGCTGATATTGTAGTTTCGGATTTATCTGAAATTAGCCTGGAGTGGATGGAGAGATGGTTTCACAAACAACCCAAGCATCTTCTTAAACATTGGGAAAAGACAGACAAAACATTAAGATTTGAAGGTCAGGTTTTTAAAAAGGAGGAAATTCCATTTGTCAATCCTTGTTATTTTAAGACTGCCGAATCTCTTTTATTTTCTAAACATAAAATTGCTCTGTTTTTAGATTACGATGGCACACTCACTCCTATAGTAGAACGTCCTGAGTTAGCAGTCTTATCTTCAGAAATGTATGATTTATTGACCGCTTTGTCTAAAAAATTCCTTGTGGCAATAGTCAGTGGCCGAAGTAGAGAGGATGTAGAAAAATTGGTGGGGCTGGATGGTATTTTTTACGCTGGTAGTCACGGATTTGATATTAAAGGTCCTGGATTTTCTAAAACTCAGGAAGAAGCAGAGGCTCTTATTCCGGTGATTAATAAGATTACACAGGAATTAAAACAGGAGCTTGGAGAAATCCCGGGTTTACTTTTAGAGGAGAAAAGGTTTAGTATCGCTGTCCATTATCGTTTAGTAGATGAAGGTAGATACCTCTCGAAAATTGAGAGAGTGGTTACACACAAGGTCCAGGATAATCCCCAATTGCGTTTGATGCATGGCAAGAAGGTCTTCGAGCTTCTTCCTAAGATAGATTGGGATAAGGGAAAAGCAATTCGCTGGATTATGCAGGCATTGGAGATTGATTGGAAAGAGTATTCTGTGATTTATATAGGAGATGATGTTACTGATGAAGATGCATTCCGAACAATAAGGACCAGAGGAACTGCTATTTTGGTTTCAGAGATTCCAAAAATTTCTTGTGCTGATTTTTTCCTGAAATCTCCACAGGAAGTAGCCCGGTTTTTTAAAATCTTACTTGATAAATGTTAAGTTCGCAGTGGAAAATTATTTATAATAGATTCGATCCTGATGAGGAGGGGTTGAGGGAGGCGATATGTACTCTGGCTAATGGCTATTTCGGTACCCGGGGTTCGGCTCCAGAATCAGTGGCTTCCAGAATTCATTATCCCGGCACATATATAGCTGGCGTTTACAACAAATTAGCCACTCATATCGCCGGTAGAGTGGTATACAATGAGGACCTTGTAAATTGTCCCAATTGGACATTTATTACCTTTAAAATTGGAAGAGGAGAGTGGTTTTTACCTTCACGTGTGAAACTTCTTCTCTATCGGCAGGAGTTGGATATGAAAAATGGCATTTTGAAAAGAAAAATTAGATTTCAAACTCCAGATGGCAAAAGAACCTATGTTGAGACCCAGCGGATAGTTCATATGGGAGAACCTCATTTAGGTGCTATTAAGTATACAGTTATTCCAGAAAATTATGATGATTATATTACATTTACAACTATGCTTGATGGAGCAGTTTTAAATGTGGGGGTAGAAAGATACCGGCAATTGAATTCTAAACATCTCTTGCCTCATTCTGCAGGTAGTTTTGCTAAAAATGGAATATTTTTAGAAATGGTGACCTCACAATCTAAAGTTCGTATAGCAATGGCTGAGAAAGTGAAACTATTTGTAAATGGACAGGAGAAGAAAATAACTATTCATCACCATATTCGCGGAAGAGAAAGGGTGGAACAAATATTTCGGGGGTTTATCTCACGTAATGAATCTTTTACTGTGGAAAAAACAGTGGGGATTTATACCTCCAGAGAGGTAAATGCTCCTTTAGAGAATGCTATTCAGTGTGTCAAAAAATCAAAAGATTTCCAATTGCTTCAGGAATCTCATATCCGGGTCTGGAGTAATATATGGAAAAAATGTGGTATCAAGGTTAAAGGAGACGATTTTACTCAGAAGATTTTACATCTCCATATATTTCATCTTATCCAAGTATGCTCTCCCAATATATTGAACCTTGATGTTGGAATGCCAGCCCGGGGTTTGCATGGCGAAGCCTATCGGGGACATGTTTTCTGGGATGAGTTATTCGTTCTTCCTTTTTTTGCCCTTCATATACCGGAAATATCTCGAGCGTTGTTGCTTTATCGCTATCACAGATTGCCAGCAGCAAGAAGATATGCCAGAAAACATGGATATAAAGGAGCAATGTTTCCTTGGCAGAGTGGCTCTACAGGAGAGGAGGAAACCCAGACAATGCATCTTAATCCCCTATCTGGAGAGTGGGGGCCAGATTATAGTAGATATCAAAGACATGTATCTTTTGCTATAGCCTACAATTGCTGGCAATATTACATCAGGACAAAAGATTTTGATTTTCTGACAAAATATGGCGCTGAGATTATACTTTCTGTTGCTCAGTTTGCTGGCTCTCTTGTTTACTATGACCATCGGGATGGTAGATACCATACTAAAAATGTAATGGGACCAGATGAATTTCACGAGAAATATCCTGACTCTTCTGAGCCGGGTTTAAGAGACAACGCTTACACTAATTTTATGATTGTCTGGACGTTGCTTAAGGCTAAACAAATTCTGGATATACTGGATGAGAAAGAGAAAAGAAGAATTTTGCGAAAGATAAAATTACATCCACGCGAACTCAATCTCTGGGATGAAATTACCACTAAAATGAACATAATTATTTCTCCGGATGGAATTATAGAACAATTTGCAGGTTACTTTGAGTTGAAAGAAATTGATTGGGAAAAGTATAGATTAAGATACGAAAAGATTGAAAGGATGGATAGAATTCTCAGAGCAGAGGGGAAGTCCCCTGATGAGTATAAAGTTACTAAACAGGCAGATGTATTGATGATTTTTTATCTTTTTCCACTTGATATTGTTAGGGAAATATTTCAAGGATTAGGATATCAATTAGATAAAAATATAATTAAGAGAAATTATCAGTATTATGTTTCCAGAACCTCACATGGGTCAACTCTAAGTAAAGTAGTTCACTGCTATATTGCTCATCTTTTGGGATTACATAAAGAGTCCCGGAGGTGGTTTCGAGAAGTTTTGGAATCTGACATCTTTGATACTCAGGGTGGAACTACTCCTGAGGGGATACACATGGGAGTGATGGGTGGTTCTTTGGACCTGGTAATGAGAGGATTTGCTGGATTAGAGATATTAGAAGATAGAATAAAAATTTCTCCTGTTTTACCCCGAGGTTTTGAAAAAATCAGTTTTAGAATAAATTATCGAAATAACTGGATATATTTTGTAGTGGACAACAAGCAGGTTTCGATATTTATCCAGAGAGATGGTAAAGAGGGTTTCTCCACTCCGGTGGAAATTAAGGGCAGGGTATATTATCTTGATTCCGGTAAGAGGTATAAGATAACTATTCGCAAATAACTAATGGTGGTTTCTATCCTAAGTTTAGTCAAACTCTTGTGTTAACCATTTTAAAAAAATTATTAACACAAATTTTTTTCTTGCATTTATTTTCTAATTTTTTTATAAATTTAAATTGAAATATAAAGAAAGGAGGTGAAAAGATGGCTGTAAAGAAAAAGGCAGCAGCAAAAAAGAAGACAGCAAAGAAAGCAACAAAGAAAACAGCAAAGAAAAAGACCGCAAAGAAAAGCGCAAAAAAGAAGAAGAAAAAGTAGCGAAGATAGGGAAGGTAGAGTATAGATTACTCACCGTTGTGGGGGAAATGTGGAGGCTGGAGGCAGCCTCCACATTTTTATTTAATTCCAAAATATCTTTGGATAAAATTGATTTACAAATTGGAAAGAAAAGAGATTAAATGATTGCCCTTTTTGGATTACTGATAATTATATCCATTTCTATTATAGTTGTAAGAATAGGGGCAATAGCCCTGGAATTAACTGGGCTGTCCTCTGAAATAGCAACGTTTCAGGCTCAGTCTGCTTTTTCTGGGGTTGGATTTACAACTGCTGAGTCAGAAGTGATAGTCAATCATCCTGTGAGAAGAAAAATAATCAGGATTTTAATTTTACTGGGAAGTGTGGGGATTACTTCCTCCATTGCTACTCTTATTCTTACTTTTGTGGGCCAGAGTAGAGAATCAGCCCTTTTGAGAGGAATAATTCTGGTTTTGGGTCTGGTGGTTATTTATATTTCTGCAAGGTCAAAGATAGTATACAACCTGATGAAGAGAGTAATAATAAAGGCTCTGGGAAGGTGGACTACCTTGCGGATTTTTGATTATGAGCAGATATTAGGTTTAAGCAGAGGATATTCTATATGCAGGATTGTGGTAAAAGAGGAAAGCTGGTTAAGTAATAGAAAGTTGAAGGATTTGAAGTTAAATTTAGAGGGAATTCTGGTTCTGGCCATTTTCAGGAAGATAGATGATGAAGAGAAGGTGATGGGAGCACCTAAGGGGGATACAGAGATTTTGGCAGGAGATGTTCTGATGTGTTATGGGCGTGAGGAGGCTTTGAAAAACCTTGCCCAGAGAATTAAGGGATATGAGGGAGACAAAGCCCACGAAAAGGAGATAGAAAAAGAGCAGCAGTTGGAAAAAGTACGAGAGATGAAAGGAGGATTCGATTGAGATGTATATGTTTGATCCTAAAGTTAAAATAAATGTTATTAAATATATAATTCAACCCCTTGTAGCAATGATAGCAATTCTTATCCCTTTAATATTTTTAGATGTTCTACATGAAACCGCAATAATTGCTTCTTTAGGGGCTACGGCTTTTGTTGTCTTTTCCCGCCCTCAGAGTAAATTTTCTCAGCCTCGAAGATTGTTTGGGGGATATTGTATGGGAATTTTGACAGGCATTTTTTGCTGGCATCTTTGCAAAAAATTATCTTCTACTGGTTTTTTAAATGAAAAATTCTTGTTGATATTTTTAGGAGCACTGGCAGTTGGCCTTTCTATTTTCTTAATGGTCATAACTGATACCGAACATGCTCCGGCTGCAGGAATTGCTTTAGGCCTGGTTATAAACAAGTGGGATTATCTTACATTAATTTTTATTCTATCATCGGTATCTTTATTCTTTTTCATAAAGAAACTTCTAAAATCTAAAATGATTGATTTAGTGTAATGAAACATTCTATAAAGATAGGATTTAGTTTCGGGCTTACGTCTGGAATTATAACTACGCTGGGTCTTATGGTGGGGCTTAATTCCGGGACCCGTTCTCGCCTGGCAGTGGTAGGAGGGGTTTTAACCATTGCTATTGCCGATGCTTTTTCTGACGCGTTAGGAATTCATATTTCAGAAGAGTCAGAAATTAAACATACCGAAAAAGAAATATGGATTTCTACGATATCTACCTTTTTGTCCAAGTTGATTTTCGCTTCTTCGTTCCTGATTCCAGTTATGTTGCTACCGCTTTCCACGGCAGTGGTGGTGAGTATATTATGGGGATTTTTACTTCTGGGAGTATTCAGTTATTATTTAGGGCGTGCTCAGAGAATTTCTCCACTGAGGGTTATGTTTGAGCACTGGCTCACTGCCGGAGTAGTGATATTGTTAAGCCAGTTAGTCGGGATCTGTATTTCTAACTTGAAATAGGGGGCAAGGTTTTTGATTTTTTAGCAGAAATTTCTAAAAATTTTCCCTTTTTAATTTTTGTACTTGACAAGGGGCTCTTATATGGTATATTTGATAATGAGAACCATTATCAATAAGGAGGTATGGTGAACAGAAGAGGTAAAGGTCCTTGGTGGGTGACAGCATTCAGGAATCAAGGGTTAAGGATTACTGAACCTCGACAGGCGGTTTTGGATGTGATGCAGAAGATGTCGGGACATCATTCAGCAGATGAGATTTTCTTCAGAGTACACAGACTTTACCCTGGAATTGGGCTGGCTACAATCTATCGCACCTTGGATTTACTTACCAGGTTGGGTTTGGTTAAGAAACATGATTTTGGTCAGGGACGGGCAAGATATGAACTGATTACAAAAGAGGCGGAACATCATCATCATTTAATCTGTGAGGGATGTGGTAAGGTGATTGATTATAATGATTTTATGAATGAGGAGAAAACGCTTGTAAAAAAAATAGAAGAGGTGCTTTCCAAAAAGCATAATTTTAAGATAAAAAGTCACAATCTTCAATTTTATGGATTATGCGAAAATTGTCAGAAAAGGAGGTGATAAAAATGCCAAGAGGAAGAAACTTCTGGGGACCTGGTTTCTGGAAATGGGGATATTTTGGCTATCCCTATTTTGGTTATGGAGCATATCCTTATTTTGGCTGGGGGAGAGGAAATCCTTTTCCCTTTTGCAGGTGGTTCCCCTGGCTTCCGAGATGGTGGTGGACAGGTATGTATGGGCCGATAACTCCTTTTAATTATCCTGCTTCTGGTACTTTTAGTGTTAATCAACCTACTTCAAGTTAGATAAGGTTTTTAGATAAGGTTTAAGGAACTGGAGAACCAATAAATCAATTGGAAAGGAGGTGATAAAAATGCCATTTGGAATGGGGCCAGCAGGATGGTTTATGGTGCCATATGTTTATCCTTACTGGCTCAATTTTTTCAGATACTGGGGATATAATCCTTGGTATTCAGGATATGGCTGGGGATATGGTTATCAATTTCCAGATGAACTTGCTTATTTAAAACAGGTTAAGCAAGATCTGGAGGTGCAACTTCAGGATATAAATGCCAGAATAGAGGAACTGGAAAAAAGAAAATAAAAGGAGGTGAAAATTATGCCCGGTTATAGACACAGATATATGTATTACATGACTGGCCTTCCAGGATGGATGAGATTTGGTTATTCTCCTGGTTGGGGAACTCTGCCTCCAGGAGCCCAATATTTGATGACTGGGACCTGGCCCACCTGGCAGGCGAATTATGCCTGGCAGAATATGCCTCAACAGCCACCATTTGATCCTTATGGAGTAACTCAGTTGAATAAAGAACAAGAACTTCAACTTTTGAAATCTCAGGCGGAGGCATTAAAGAATCAACTGGGACAGATAGAAGGAAGAATCAAGGAGTTAGAGGCTAGTTAATTTATCCAAGCAGTGTAGTGATTGTTTGGTAAAGTAGTCAATTAATTTGCCGGTCAAAGGATAAGGAGGTGATTTCATGAAAATATGTATTTCATCTACGGGGGACAATCTTGATGCTCAAGTCGACCCCAGATTTGGTCGATGTCCTTACCTTATATTTTACGATACCGACAGCGATAAATTTGAATCCATTCCTAATTCCAGTACTATGGCTCCATCAGGAGCAGGAATTCAGGCAGCACAATTGGTGGTAAATAAAGGAGCTGAGGTTGTAATTACTGGAAATATTGGTCCCAATGCCTTTGGGGTTTTTAGTTCTGCAGGAATATCTGTAATTGCTGGTGTTTCAGGTATGAGTGTAAAAGATACAATTGAAAAATTTAAAAAAGGAGAGTTGAGAAATTCTGTGACCAATCCTACTGTACCAGGTCATTTTGGTATGGGAGGTGCATTCCCTTCACCGCCAAGGACAGGAAGAGGTAGAGGATTTTGGGCTTCAGGCGGAGGTGGACAGAGTTTCCCATCACCCCCTCCTTTTCAGCCAATGATGGACAAAACTCAGGAGTTACAATTTTTAAAACAGCAGGTAGAGTTTCTTAAACAGCAGATGGAAATGATTAATAAAAGAATCCAGGAGTTGGAGAATAAAGAGTGAAATGAGGGCTATTATAAATAAATTCATCTGTAGGAGATGTATGAGATGCGTAATTTCCTGTCCGCAAGGAGCTATTAAGATTGTAAATGGTTATCCTGAAGTAGATAAGAATCTATGTAGAGGATGTGGTATTTGTTTGAATAATTGCCCCTTCAGAGCTATTTCTCTTATTTTGGATAGGGAAGAAGTATTGGATGAGATAAAAAGGCAATTAAAGCAAGTAGCGGTGGAAATGGATAATTTAGAGAAGAGATTAGATTCGATTAGAACTAGGAGGTGATCAAAATGCCATTTGGAGATGGAACTGGCCCATTAGGTCAGGGACCAGGTACAGGAAGAGGGATGGGAAGAGGAAGAGGTATGGGGAGAGGTGGTGGAAATCGTCCCGGAGCTGGACCAGGAGGATTTTGTGTTTGTCCTTCCTGCGGGAAGAAAATACCCCATACTGCTGGTGTTCCCTGTTATACATTGCAATGCCCCAATTGTGGGACCAGGATGTTGAGAGCGTAGTTTCTAAAAATTAATTTTAAATAAGAGAAAGGAAAGGTAGATGGGCAGAGAGAGTGATATTTTAATTGTAGGAGGAGGCCCGGCAGGGGTTGTTGCAGCATTTACCGCCAAGAAATATTATCCCCAGAAAAAAATAACGGTTATTAAAAACGTGAGAAATGGAGTGATTCCCTGCGGAATTCCTTATATGATTTCGGATTTAAAATCTCCAGAAGATAATAAACTTAACTACTCTGGATTGGAAAAACTGGGAGTAGAGATAATTACCGCTGAAGTTGTGAAACTGGATAGGGTTTCTAAAAAAGTTATCACTAAATCTGGAGATTCATTTAGATATGAAAAATTGGTTTTGGCGATAGGTTCCAGGCCTGTATTTCCTCCAATCTCAGGAATTGATTTAAAAAATGTCTTCTCTATATACAAAGATCTGGATTACTTGAATTCCATGGTTGGAAAAATTAAGGAAAGTAAAAATATTTTGATAATCGGGGGAGGATTCATAGGGATAGAATTTGCTGATGAGATTTCTAATCTTTGTGAGAAAAATGTTTACATTGTGGAGGTTTTACCTCACCTTCTTTCCAACTCCTTCGATCCTGAATTTTCAGAGCTTGCGGAGGTAAGGTTAGGAGAAAAAGGCGTTGAAGTTATTACTAATGTTCGAGTGGAAAGGCTGGAGGGTGAAAATGAAGTAAAGAGAGCATATCTCTCCAATGGTAAAGTTTTAGATGTAGATGCTGTTATTCTGGGAGTTGGGGCTGTTCCTAATACAGAACTTGCAGTCTCTGCGGGACTCTCGCTGGGAAAGGGCAAAGGTATCTGGGTTGATGAATATATGAGAACCGAAGATCCCGATATATTTGCAGTCGGAGACTGTGCGGGTAAGAGAGATTTCTTTACCAGAAAAGATGCTCCTGTATTACTTGCTTCTATTGCAACTGCTGAGGCTAGAATTGCAGGGGCGAATTTATATCAACTTAAAGTAGTTAGAGAAAATAAAGGTACGATAGCCATTTTTTCTACATATATTTCAGGGTTGGTATTAGGTTCTGCTGGACTTACAGAGAATAGTGCCAAGAAGGAAGGATTTGAGGTAATTGTAGGCAGATATGAGGGAGTAGATAAACATCCTGGGGAACTTCCTGATACTCATAAGATAAGGGTTAAGCTCGTATTTTCACGCCAATCTGGAATACTTATGGGAGGACAGGTTGCAGGAGGTATTTCCTGTGGGGAGATAATCAATATTATTGGAGTGGCTATTCAGAAGAGGGTTTCGCTTACAGAGCTGGAGACGTTGCAAATGGCTACTCATCCTCATTTAACACCTGCTCCTACAACGTATCATCTGGTAATGGCTGCGCAGGATGCATTGTTAAATTATGGTTTGTGTAGATAAGGAGGTGAGAATAATGACTGAGCGGTTCCTGGAAAAAATCCCTCTTCCCTGGGTAGGAGTGAAGTTTTATAAGAATAAGCCTGATTTAAAATTAGCAGATGAGAAAATGCGCTTTTGTGAAGCAGTAAATTTTGCAAAACTTAAGCCAGTCCTTTTAAATAGAGAAAATATTAACTGTCCTTCTGCTTTATATTCATTCGGTTGGAATGGAAGGCAAAATTTGATTAGGCATTGTGGAAAGAAAAGAACAGCTGATAGAGAGGTTCTTCAAAAAATTACAACTTACCTGAAACCTTTAGATAGCTCTATTAAATATATAGGTTTAAATACTGATTCCGATCCCGACCTTGTAATATGTTATCTCTCACCTGAGCAGGCTATGAGGATACTTAAAATGTATTTTGACTCCCAACAAATGCCTTTAAATTTGGAACTTTTGCCTGTAATGTCAGTATGCGGGGGTGTAGTGGTTAAAAGTTATCAGGAGAACAGAATAAGCATTTCATTTGGGTGCGAGGATTCCCGAAAGTATGGAAATATAGGCAGAGATAGATTGGTGATTGGGATTCCTAAAAATTATTTTCATGTTTTTCTTAAATGAAGTTACTGGAGATAAAAAAATATCCTGATCCGATTTTAAGAGTAAACTGTTTTGATGTGGAGGAAGTTAGTTTTAAGGAACGGGACCTTTTTGATAGTATGGTTTATACCATGAAGGTAAATAATGGAATTGGACTGGCTGCTCCTCAGATAGGGATTGCTAAGAGGCTTATAGTGGCTATGGATGAAAATGGGAGAATAATCAGATTGGCTAACCCTTGCATTGTAGAAACCAGAGGAAGTAATGTGATGACTGAAGGATGTTTGAGTTTACCAGGAGAAAATGTAGAGGTAGAGAGAGCATTTGAAGTTGTTGTAGTGGGGATAGATGATAGAAATAAAGATGTGGAGGTAAAAACCCAGGGACTTCTGGCAAGGGTGTTGCAGCATGAGATAGACCATTTAGATGGGAAGTTAATAATCGATTACAGGAGGTGATTATTATGCCCACCTATGAATATGAATGCCAGGAATGTGGTTACAGGTTTGAAAAATTCCAGAATATGAGTGACGAACCTTTAGAATCATGTCCTGAATGTGGGGGGAAACTCAAAAGATTAATAGGTAAAGGTGCAGGAATAATTTTTAAAGGTTTAGGTTTTTATGCTACTGATTATAAAAAATCTTCCTCTTTCTCTTCGGAAGGCAAAACCTGTTGTGGAAGGGACGAGCCTTGTGATACTCCTCCTTGTAGTGATGGAATCTGTAAAAGAGAATAGAAAAGTTTGCAAATGGTATTCTGTTTGTCCGATGAAGAGATTTTATCAACAAGGGAAGTTAGATAGATTTTGGGTTGAAAATTTCTGTTGGGTGGATAATCCAGAATGTGTAAGGAAGAAATTGGAGGAAAAGGGGATAGCCCATCCTGATAATATGCTTCCCGATGGGCGTATAGATGATACTCTTAAATGAAGATAACGATATGATACTCTAAGTGTAAAGTATTAAAGTAGTATTAGGGGTAAAAAATGGCTTTTGAGCAGGAATTAGAAGAAATCAGGGAAAATTTAAAAGGAGTTAAAAATAAAATAATAATAATCAGTGGGAAAGGTGGTGTAGGCAAAACCACAATTGCAGTTCTTCTCTCTTACATATTGGCGATGAGGAAATATAAAGTTGGCCTTTTAGATATTGATGTTCATGGTCCAAATGTAGCCAAGATGTTAGGTGAGGTAGATGAACCAGTCGTTGATGGAAATAACAAGATAATCCCAGTAGAAGTAAATGAAGATTTAAAATTTTTAAGTATGGGGTTATTTCTGAAAGAAAGTGACCCTTTGATCTGGAGGGGACCACTTAAGGTGAAGGTTATTGTTCAGTTTTTAAAAGATGCAGTTTGGGGAAATTTAGATTTATTTATAATAGATTCACCTCCAGGGACGGGAGATGAGCCACTTACAGTTTGTCAATTGGTCCCGGATTTAACCGGAGCGATAATTGTTACCACTCCTCAGGAAGTGGCTATTCAGGATGTGAAGAGAAGTATTTCCTTTGTGAAGCAGTTAAACATAAATATAATCGGAATTGTGGAAAATATGAGTGGCTTTATCTGTCCTTATTGTGGGAAAGAAGTGGCACTTTTTAAAAAAGATGGCGGTATCAGGTTATCTCAGGAGTTGAAAACACCATTTTTGGGTAGAATTCCGTTTGATCCCGAATTGATAGAGATATTAGATAAAGGGATATTAAAAGGAAATTTTGGTAGCAATCTGCAATCTTACAGAGCATTTAAGCATATTGTGGAAAAGGTGGAGGATTTTGTAAAAGAAAGGAAAGAAGTTGAGAACATATCTTGATTGCATCCCCTGTTTTTTCAGGCAGTTACTTTCTGCTGCCAGGATTGCAAATATTTCTGCTCGGGATCAAAAAAGAATATTAGATAAATTTGCTCAAATTTTACCTGATATATCTCTCAGTTCTTCCCCTCCCGAGATTGCTCATATCGCTTATGGTATCTTGACTAAAATATCTGGCAAAAAAGATCCTTATAACCGGATTAGAAGAAAAAGTAATGAAATCGCTTTAAGTTTTCTTCCTCAATTAAAGAAGAAAATAGAAGGGACAAAAGATAAACTGTTAAAGTGTGTGGAATTGGCTATATTGGGAAATGTGATAGATTTTGGTGTAAGAGACGATTTGAATTTAAGAAGCGAGATAAAGAAGATTTTAAATACTGATAATTACAAAAAGTCAATATTTCACTATTCAGAATTTAAAAGAGTTTTGAAGAAATCTGATTTTATCCTTTATCTTGCCGATAATGCAGGAGAGACAGTCTTCGATAGAATTCTACTCGAGGAGATGAAGAACACCTATCCTCAGAAAAAAATTTATTATGTAGTAAAATCTGAACCAATTATAAATGATGCTTTGTTAGATGATGCTTATAGAGTTGGGATTAATATGTTTGCCTATGTAATGACTAATGGTAGTAAGGCCCCAGGAACTATAATCTCACTTTGTTCTAAAGAATTCAAAGGGATATATAAAAAAGCGGATATGATAATAAGTAAAGGACAGGGCAATTTTGAATCTTTATCCCGGTC
>NATI01000063.1 GCA_002085265.1 Candidatus Omnitrophica bacterium 4484_49
TTTCCACATCACCCCCAGGATCTATTATCAAACAATTATCATTTCCCTCACACCATAGAATATAACAATTGGTTTCAAAAACAGTAACAGCAATTTTTTCTATCTTCAACATTGCTTATGAGAATATAAACTGTCTGTTATAGGACGCCTTTTGTTATTGCGTTTCTTCACTGTGGCGAGAAGGAGGAACTATTATATAAGATTTTATCTCAGAATAGCGGAACTCTTTATCAATAAGACGTTTCAGTTTCTCCAGCTCCCTGGAAATCCTATCTTTTTCTATATCGTTTAAACTTCTACCATACAACCTCTTCCGAATTTTTTCCAGTCGAGAAATATATTCCTCAAGTAGAGAGGCTTTTTCAGGAGTAATGTATTTTTTAAGAGAGTCCAAGTGTTCCAGCACCTGGTCAATACATACTCGCTGTTTTTTGTAACTTTTTTCCAGCGCTGAGATCAATTCATCATGCCAGTACCCCCAGAGCAAATAATGTTTCTTATAAAGTTCATGATAATCAATAAGTTTATCGTAATCCTCGAGGGCCAGTACTACCTTCTGCTTTTCTTCTTTTTTTTTCTTCCGGACAAATTTTCTCTTTAGGGTAGCACAGCCACTCAGGGACAAAACAGCAACTGCAAATAAAAATAAAATAAATTTTCTTCTCATATCATCCTTCCTTCCCTATCATTTTATTAAACTCTTCTTCGGTTATGGTCTTCACTCCCAGCTGACGAGCCTTATCCAGTTTGGAGCCCGGATTTTCTCCTACTATAAGATAATTTGTCAACCTGCTAACACTGGATGCTACTCTGCCACCGTATCTCTTTATTGTATCCTCTATTTCCTTTCTTGTATAGCCCTTTAGTGTGCCAGTAACAACAAAAGTCAACCCTTTGAGAACATCAGAAACCTTTTCTTCTTTCCTGACAAGATTTACTCCCGCCTTCTTTAATTTTCCTATCACCTCTCTAGTCCTGGGAAGAGAGAAAAAGCTAACCACACTTTCAGCAATGGTAGGACCTATCTCCGGAATTATATTCAATTGGGCAAAACTGGCCTTAGCGAGTTCATCTATAGAGTTAAACCTTTCAGCCAAGACTTCAGCAATATGGACACCTACATATCTTATTCCCAGAGCATATATTACTCTGGATAACGGACGATCTTTGCTTTCAGATATCGCTCTTAATAGATTTTCTACCGACTTTGGCCCCATTCTTTCCAACCTTATAAGTTGCTCAAATTTTAAATAATAGAGATCAGCGTAATCCTGAACAAGTTTATTATCCACCAGTTGGTCAATAAGGGCTTCTCCCAAACCTTCTATATCCATAGCATCTCTACTTGCAAAATGCTTAATGGAATTCTTTAGTTGAGCAGGGCATAAAGGATTAATACATCTCACTGCAACCTCACCTAGTTCTCTGACGACTTTTTCTCCACAGACTGGACACTTATCTGGCATTTTAAACTTTTTCTCTTTACCAGTGCGTTTTTCTTTCAAAACTCCCACCACCTGAGGAATTATCTCTCCTGCTTTCTCAATGAGAACATGGTCACCAATCCTGACATCCAGTCTTTTAATCTGATCTTCGTTATGAAGACTTGCCCTGCTGACAATAGTCCCCGATACAAACACAGGATCAACTACAGCCACCGGAGTAAGCGTACCTGTCCTGCCTACCTGCACCACGATGTCTTTCAAAATTGTCTCTGTCCGCTCGGCGGGGAATTTATAAGCGATAAGCCATCTGGGAGCCTTGGTAGTGGCACCTAACCTTTTCTGTTGCTCAAGATCATCTACTTTTATTACCATACCATCAATGGCATAATCTAAAAAATCCTTCTTCTCATTCCACACCTGGCAGTATTTTATAACCTCATTTATACTCTTACAGAATTTATAATGAGGATTCACCTTAAACCCTACTTTTTTGAAATACTCCAGTACTTGATGATGCTTTTTAAATCCAATTCCTTCATAATATCCCAACCCCCACACAAATATATCCAGCCCCCGCTTAGCCACCAGATTAGGGTCCAAAAGTTTTAAACTTCCAGCAGTGGCATTTCTGGGATTGGCAAATAATGGCTCTCCATTTTTTTTCCTTTCTTTATTAAGCTCCTCAAATTTTTTCCTAGGCATATAAACCTCTCCTCTCACCTCCAGCACAGGAGGGACTTTGCCCTCTACAGAATGTAACTTTAAGGGGATACTTCTTATGGTTCTCAAATTCTGAGTGACATCGTCTCCCTGATAACCATCTCCTCTTGTCGCTCCTTGGACGAATATACCATTTTCATAAATAAGAGAGACACTTACCCCATCTATTTTCAACTCCACCACATAATGCACCTCTTCCTTAGGGAGGAGTTTTCTCACTCTGCGATCAAAGTCTTTGATTTCATCCTCGGAATAGGTATTGTCCATGCTTAACATCGGAACCTTATGTTTAACTGTCTGAAATCCCTCCAATGGCTTACCACCTATCCTCTGAGTAGGAGAATCAGGAGTGATGAACTGGGGGTATTTTTCCTCCAGTTCTTTTAATCTTTTATACAGGGCGTCGTATGCCTGATCAGATATCTCAGGCATATTTTCTACATAATATTTATAATCGTGATATCTTATTTTCTCTCTTAGTTCTACTATTTCTTTTTTTACTTTCTCCAGATCCCGCCCAGACATAAAACTCACCTCCCGTAATACAACCTTTCTCCTAAAATTTGAGGCAGTCCTTTAGAAATTATTTTGGATACTGCTTCCTCAATATCATATTCTACCCTCTTTATCTCAATTCGGGCTTTTTCAGGCTCATAAAGAACATAACTTGCGCGAGGATCGTTATCCCGAGGTTGCCCCACGCTGCCAACATTTACCAGATATCTCCATCGAGGACGAATCTCTGTTTCAAAACCATTTACTATCTTAATTTCTCCTTCGAGGTCATCACTGATAGCAATGAAAGGATAATGAGAATGACCTATAAAACAGATTTTTTTATCTCCCTGAAAATCAAAATTTCTATGTACTTGATGAACTTCAAATATATAATGGAATTTTTCAGGTTCGTATAAACTCCCGTGGACGAAAATCATATCCTGATACTCCTCAACCAGAACGAGTGAATTCAGATACTGCAGTTCCTCTCTAGAGAGTCGGGATTGAGTCCAGATAATCGCCTTTCTGGCATAATCATTAAACCAGCTCAAATTCATCTTTCCCAAAACTGCCAAGTCATGATTACCCATAACCGAGAGTTCAAATTTTTCCTGGGAAATAGCGATACATCGAGAAGGATCTGCTCCATATCCTACAATATCTCCTACGAAAAAAATTTTTTCGACTTTGTTTTTATCCACATCCTCAAGAACTGCCAATAATGCTTCCAGATTGGAATGGATATCTCCTAATATTGCATACGACATATTTTAATAAAAACGAATTTCGAAATCATCAAACTCCTGTTTGTAATTCTCCCAGATGACATCTTCTCTCTTTATGTATCTCTTCATCAAACCCTCTCTTATCCTTCTCAAAAACTCATTTAACCTCTCCTCTTCACCTTCAGCTACTACCTCCACCCTACCATCAGGAAGATTTCTCACCCATCCATATACATCACCCATCTCCAGTGCAATTCTCTCCGCGGTAAATCTAAACCCCACTCCCTGAACTCTTCCCGAATAGAAAACTCGTACCCGCTTCTTCATTGCCCCTCCTTCCTCATATTTGATGTAAGCCCATCAGCTTTTACCCAATACCTTCTTGATATATCTTACCAGTGCTTGAGTCTCCACGGGTTTAGCGAAGAAATGCCTTCCCGAAATCTCCCGCCCCTCAGAGCCAATTTCCGACTGAGTCACTATGGCCGTTAAAAAGATAATCGGAATATCAGCTGTCAACGGGTCCTCTTTCAGTCGCCCTGCTAAAGTGCTCCCATCCATCCCTGGCATAACTATGTCCAGCAATATAATATTTGGAAGTTCTTTTTTAGCCAGGGTCAACCCCTGCTGGGGATCAGTTGTAGTTATGACCTCAAACTCTCCTGTCTCCTCCAGATTTGCTTTAACCAGTTCACAGAAATCTTCCTCATCGTCAATCAAAAGCACTTTCATCACTTTTGCACCTCCTGAAGTTTGCCTTCCGGAATAACTATTCTCACCTCGGTCCCTTTTTCAGACTCAGAATTAATATAAATCTTTCCGTTATGAGCCTCAATAACTTTCTTACATATCGCCAGCCCTAACCCCAGTCCCTTTTTCTTCTTGGTAGTGAAATATGGCAGAAAAACCTTCCCTAAGTCTTCTGACTTTATCCCTTTACCATTATCCTTAACAATTATCACAACCAACTGAGCATATTTCTCTACAATTATATATATTTCTCCTTTCTTTTCGGAAACGGCATCCAGAGAATTATTAACGAGGTTAATTAAAACCTGAGATAACCATCTTCTGTCTCCAAAAACCTCTAAATCCGGAGGACAGTTGACTTCTATTCTGACTCTTTTTTTCTTTATTCTGTATTCCAGCATGGCTAAAGTTTCCTGAATAATCTCCACAAATCTAAACCTCTCATAATCCATTTTCCCTGCCCGGGATAAATCCAGAAGTTCATTAAGCAAAAAAACTGCACGGTCAACAGCCTGTTTCATCTTCCCTATCACATCCACCGTCTTCCCACTGCGGGGGAGTGTAAAACTCTTTTCCAGGAATTTTTTATTTTCCAGATAATTTATACCCTGCAATATTATGGAAAGAGGATTTTTTATCTCATGAGCAACTCCAGTAGCGATTTCCCCGATTACTGCAAGTTTCTCTCTTTCCAGAAGCATCTGTTCTAATTGCTTGAGTTCAGTTATATCCTGTCCTATACTCAATATATATTTTATCCTTCCATCTTCCACAATCTGACTGTTACTCCACAGAATCAATTTTTCATCTCCTGACTTCGTCAAAATTGGATTCTCATATACTCTTTTCTCCACTGCAATATTCCCAGAAACTAATTCCTGGAAATATTGCCTTAATTTTTTCTTGATTCTTTGGGGAATGAAAATTTCCAACCAATCTTTTCCTATTAATTCCTCTCTCCTGTATCCTGTAAGTTCCTCTATAAACTTATTAAGGAACACAATTTTACCATTAACATCAATCACCACCACTATTCCTTGAATGGTATCATAAATCAGATTTAAAAAACTTCTCTCTTCCTCCAGTTCTTCCTGAAGTTTTTTCATCTCAGTAATATCAGCAACTACAAGTAAAAGACGCTCCACTTCTCCTTTTACATTCTTTACAGGAATGCCAGAATACTGTCTGATGGTGGTCTTTTCCCGAGAGGAGGTACATTCTATCTCGGGTATAAAAAAGGACTCCCCCTTCAATCCTTTTCTGAAATACTCTGTCAATCCCGCTCTCTTATATGTAGGCATTTCAAACACATTCAACCCTACAACTTCATCTGCCGATTTTGCCCCTGATATCTCAACCATCTTCTTATTAAAGAAATCAATCACACCGTTTTTATCTATAGAGTAAACCCC
>NATI01000064.1 GCA_002085265.1 Candidatus Omnitrophica bacterium 4484_49
GTATCCTACCTGCTGATTCACTCCCATTCAATTGTAGCCGGAGGTTTAGAACTTATGTCATATACTACCCGGTTTATTCCCCTCACCTCATTTATAATTCTATTAGCAATTTTACCCAACAGAGAATAAGGAAGCTTTACCCAATCTGCAGTCATCCCATCCAGACTGTGAACAACTCTTACAGCCAGAACATTCTCATAGGTCCGTTCATCTCCCATAACTCCCACACTTTTTACCGGAAGCAGAACTCCAAAAGCCTGCCATACTCGTGGATAGAACCCCTCTCTTTTTATCTCTTCAATTATAATAGCATCTGCTTCTCTTAAAATATCAAGACGTGATCTGGTGACCTCTCCAATTATCCTCACTGCAAGTCCCGGTCCAGGAAACGGATGGCGATACACAATCTCATCCGGGAGTCCCAGAATATGTCCTATCTTTCGCACCTCATCCTTAAACAGAAACCGCAAGGGCTCGATTAACTTTAACTTCATCCTCTCTGGTAAACCTCCTACATTGTGATGGGTTTTAATTTTGGCGGATGGACCTCCAAAGACTGACCGGGATTCAATGACATCGGGATAAAGCGTTCCCTGAGCAAGATATTTTATATTTCCGATCTTTCTGGCTGTGGCTTCGAACACCCTTATAAACTCCTCTCCGATTATTTTCCGCTTTTGCTCGGGGTCAAGTACTCCCCTGAGTTTTTTGAGAAATCTATTTTCGGCATCTACATAATGAAGGTTTATCCTGAAATTCTTTTGGAATACCTCCCGAACCTTCTCAGGCTCCCCTTTACGTAACAAGCCGTTATTTACGAAAACACAGTGGAGTTTATTACCTATAGCCTTCTGAAGGAGAACTGCAGTAACTGAAGAATCAACTCCTCCGGAAAGACCAACAACGACCTTATCATTCCTGACCCGGGCACGAATTTCATTTATTGTAGCATCAATAAAAGAACTTAATCTCCATTCTCCCTTTGCCTTACATATTCTTACAAGAAAATTGTGCAGAATCTTCTTCCCATAGCGGGTATGGACAACTTCGGGGTGAAATTGCACCCCGTAAAAGTTCCTTTTAAAATTCGCTATGGCTGCATTCTTGGAATTTAAAGTATGGGCAAGTTTCACAAATCCCGAAGGGAGCTTCGTAACCTGATCCCCGTGACTCATCCAGCAGATGAATCTTTCTTTATTTATCCCATAAAATAAATCATTTTCTCTATCCACATAAAGTTCAACTCTACCATACTCTCTCCTCCTGGCCTCTTCAATCTTGCCCCCCAAGACTCTGGCCATGACCTGCATTCCGTAACATATCCCCAGAACAGGAATTCCAAGTTCAAATATCCTTTTATCCGGAAGGGGAACATTTTCACCTCTTACACTGGCAGGACCTCCGGAAAGAACTATCCCCACAGGAGCCATATCCACCAATTTAGAAATAGGAAGATTATAAGGCACAATTTCAGAAAAGACACGATTTTCTCTTATTTTTCGGGCAATTAACTGGGTATATTGAGACCCGAAATCAAGAATTATTACTTGGGCAATTATAATTCCAACATTATGCATCTCCTTTATATTTTTAACCCCCAGACTCCCCATAGCTGTTTGAAGTGCTCCCACCAGATTCTGAGAACCGTCGTCGACTCTGGCAGGTCCGAAAAGAATCTCTTCCAGCGTACCTGTAGTTCCCACATAAATTCTTGTACCCCGGGGCAGATTATAATGAGGGGTAGCCATCCCCCAGTGATATCCTCTACCAGGTGCCTCTTTTGCTCTCGCCAATGCCGACCCAATCATTACTGCATCAGCACCACTGGCAATTGCTTTACAGATATCCCCTCCAGTCCTCATCCCACCATCGGTTATCACCGGGACATATCTCCCGGTTTTTTTATGGTAATCGTCCCGGGCCTGAGCCACATCCGCAGTAGCAGTCACCTGAGGAACACCAATTCCCAGAACGCCTCTTGTGGTACATGCTGCTCCGGGCCCAATACCCACGAGGATAGCATCTGCTCCTGCCTTCATCAAATCCAGAGCAACATCATAAGTAACACAGTTACCAACTATTACTGGAATCCTCATTTCCTTACAGAACTTCTCGTAATTTAGAACAGGATATTCAGATGAGATATGACCCTTGGTAGCCACTGTTGATTGCACTACAAATATGTCACAACCTGCATCCTGAGCAATCTTCCCAAATCTCTCTGCTCGCTGAGGAATTGCAGATACCACACAGGGAACATTTGCTTCTTTAATTTCTCTGATTCTTTTGATAATCAGGTCTTCTTTTATTGGTTCCTGGTAAATCTCCTGGACGAGTTTCGTCGCTTCATCAGGATCTGCCTGGGCAATTTTTTCCAGAACCTCATCAGGATTTTCGTATCTCGTCTGAACTCCTTCCAGATTTAATACGGCAAACCCTCCTAACCTGCCCATCGTAATAGCAAATCTTACATCCACAACTCCATCCATAGCAGCAGCAATAATAGGAATTTTATACTTTTTACCTGCAAGCTCCCAGCTGACATCCACTTCATTAGGGTTAATTGTAATCCTCCCTGGCACCAGGGCTATTTCGTCAAATCCGTAAGCCCGACGAGCTTTTCTTTTCCCTCCAATAATAACTTCCATCTCGTCCCTCCTGTGGTAATTGAATGGTTTTCACTCAGGACAAACAAATTACCAAGAAAGAGTATCTCCAGCCTTGCCGGAGAGGGTGGTGCTCATAGGATAAACCTCGTGAGCAAACTGCTCTCCGCCTTTAGCCTCATAGGCACCGTAAATCCAGCCCTCACCGCCTGGTTTCCTCATAGAACTAAACTCATTTTCGTTATGGGCATTGAAAACTTTATCCGAACCTCTGATAGAAGAGAGATACTCCTTGGGTATTTTTTCCAGATATTTGGGAACCACTGCATTTAAATCCCGGGGCCATCTGTGGTAATCCTTGTAATAGGCAAGAACCGCTGCCCGAATCTGGTAGAGATTTGTCTTTGTGGTTGTATCCCTCAATTCATATATGCTCTTCTGCAACCCAGGACTTATGAGATAAATGAAACCTAAAATAACAGTGAAAAGCATTAACAATTTGACCAGAAGCCAACCCTTCTTACTTTCCATATATATAATATACAATTAACCCTGTGAGTCCGCAAGTTATTTTTGTGACTCTTTTTCTATCCTGGTCTTTATTTTTGCCCAGCTATCTTTAAGGGTCACAATTCTATTGAATATCAATTTCCCAGCACTGCTGTCCTTATCCACACAGAAATATCCCAGACGCTCGAACTGAAATCTTTCCCCAGGAGATACCGAGTTCAAACCCGGCTCCAGTTTACACTCCTTAAGTACAATCAGAGAATGAGGATTAAGATAGTTCTTAAAATCTTCCCCTTCTTCTAAATTTGAAAGGTCCTCTTTGGTAAATAGATAATCATAAAGCCTGACCTCAGCGTTAACAGCATGAGGAACCGAAACCCAGTGCAATGTCGCCTTAACCTTTCTACCGTCAGGGGCATATCCTCCCTTGGTCTGGGGGTCATAAGTACATAAAATCTCCTCAATTTCCCCTGTCTGAGGATTCTTTTTAACCTCCACACATTTAATAAAATAAGCGTAACGGAGCCGAACCTCACGGCCAGGTGCTAACCGGTAGAATTTGGGGGGAGGAATCTCTTCAAAATCTTCTCTTTCTATATACAGTTCTCTGGAAAACGGCACTTTCCTTGTTCCCATCGTGGGATCTTCAGGATTATTTACTGCCTCCAGATATTCCACTTTATCCTCAGGATAATTAACGATGACCACCTTCAAAGGCCTGAGGACAGCCATTACCCTTAAGGCATTCTTATTCAAATCCTCCCGCAGGCATTCTTCCAGCAATCTGATATCCACAAGGCTGTTGATGCGCGATACGCCTATTTTAAAACAGAAATTCCGAATTGCCTCCGGGGTATATCCCCGCCGTCTGAGTCCACAAATTGTAGGCATCCGGGGATCATCCCAACCATTTACATATCCCTGTTCCACAAGTTCCCTCAATTTCCTTTTACTGAGGACAGTATAGGAGAGATTGAGAGGAGCAAATTCAATCTGCTGGGGATGATAAATCTCCAGCTCATCCAGAACCCAGTCATAAATTGGTCTATGAACCTCAAATTCCAGGGTACATATAGAATGGGTTATACCCTCTATGGAATCACATATACAGTGGGCGAAGTCATATGTAGGATAGATACACCACTTATCCCCAGTTCTATAGTGAGAGACCTTTTTTATGCGATAAAGCACGGGATCTCTCATCAACAAATTGGGGTGAGCCATATCGATCTTTGCCCGCAACACATATTTTCCATCCTCAAACTCACCCTCTTTCATTCTGTGAAATAAATCAAGATTTTCAGAAATCTCCCTTCTCCTGCAGACGCACTCCTTTCCAGGTTCGGTGAGTGTCCCCCGTAGTTCCTTCACCTGTTCTGGAGAACATCCACATACATAGGCTTTCCCCTTCTGGATCAATTTGACTGCATATTCATATAACTGCTCATAATAATCGGAAGCAAAATATAATCTATCTTGCCAGTCATAACCCAACCAGCGTACATCCTCTATAATCGCCTTCACGAACTCCTCGCTTTCCTTACTGGGGTCAGTATCATCCATTCTGAGATTGCAGAGGCCATTATATTTGTGGGCGATGGTGAAATTCAGCCATATTGACTTGGCATGACCGATGTGAAGATATCCATTGGGTTCCGGTGGGAAACGGGTATGGACTCTACCACCATATTTATTGGTGGCAATATCTTTATCTATTATTTCGGTTATAAAATTAGAAAATTCCTCCTTCATCACAAATATGTTAACCAATTATACACTACAGGGAAAAAATATCAATATTTTTTAAAAAACAGATATCACTATAGGAATAATTATGGAGAATGATGATAGAGTTCTGAAGAGTTGTATTCCAGTATCTGGGCGAGAACTTCATAAATGGATTTCAAATCTGTCACCACCCAGGGAGTATTCTGAAGTAATTCCCCAACTCGGACTTTAAAATCCCCATCTTCTTCCCGCCATCCCACAACTCCTATCCCGAAGATATTCTTTTCTCCGGTTTGATAGCCCAACCTCCATAGAATTTGAGCACTGTCATCAAAATGAATTATGCTATCACTTTCTATCCCTTTTTCTTCAGCCAGCTTTTCTAACACTGTCCTTTTTGGTAATATGGACATTGTTTCCAGCGACTGCCTGATTTCAAAATAATCCTCCCAACCCAAATCCTTTAAACGGGCACCTATCGTCTCAGGATTACCTTCGGAGATAATCACAAGTTGGATACCGCGATTTTTAAATTCTGCAAATACATCTTGTAATAATTTACGGAATTCCTCCTTATTTATAAATATTAAGTCCAGAACTCCACCCCAATCAAAAGAAATCATCTTCACTCTGGAAGATATTTCTCTAAGCTCCTCTTCTGTAATGGAATATCCCTGTTGGACAAGCATATGAAATCTGTTCTCTTCTTTACCAGTTTTTACACGCCGAAATGTATCAAAAGAAGAATAAAAAGTTAAACTACTCCACAGGATTGGAATCACCCCAATAAATTTAATCATCGATTATCCTAACCCTCCGCAATAAATTTTATCACAAAAACTACTGATAAACAATTTATTCCAAAATCTAAATAATGTAAACTATTTTTCCCAAATTTCAGTTGCAGAGATGAAGGAATGTTAACCAGAATAAGGGAAAATTAATAAAGAAAAGAGGTGAGCAATTTTGCGAAAAATTACTGACATTATCTGGTGTATCCAGTGCCCCTAAGGAATTTAAAACCACAAGGAGGACCGCATACAAATGACTAAATCGTTATAACCAGTATGGCCTGGAAGGCTTAAAGACAGAAAAAGAATACCCAAAAATATCCCTCATAAAATGCCCCAGTCACACTAAGATGTGACAAAACCGTCGACGACAATTTTGTAACATTTAGGCGTTAAGGAGGTATTGGAATGGTTAATAAATGAAATGAGCAAACCTGAAAGAAATGTTTACCATGTGCCTTTACCACACAATTTTTTCCCAAATTAGTTACAAGCTTTAAATAGTTTTTACCACTATAAAATGGTAGGAAAAAGTAGAAGATAAAATATTTCCCAGTCGTGCCGGAGGAAATAAAGCATTACTTTGAGACATTTCAGCATGAATATGATAAAGATAAAAAGCAATTTTATCATTTTGATACAGAAAAAATACTTCCTTATAAAAAGGAAAAAGAAAGAAAAGACAGCATCCTCAAAGACAAAAGGAAACTCCTCAGAGCAAGGAGAGAATATCTGCTTAATGAAATCAACTTAAGACAAGAACTTAATAAAAGAATCCTGAGAGAGCTTAATTTTGAAAAATACAAAATATGTTATCTTAAATCACAGCTTGAAGCATTCAAGCTTTGTTCAGAGCTTAGCTTCGAACAGATTCATAAATCCCCACTCTTTTTTGTGGGTATTAAAAGCATAGTAAATTTTTCTCCCTTCTAGATCTTTCTGAAAATACAGTTGTAGAGGGACTACCTAACCTCGCGGCCACCTTGGCCAATGCTTCCAGAAACGACTCCTTGCTCCATATTGGTGGCTTTTTCTGAGAGAAGAATAATAACACTTCCTTCACATGTTCCTGTAGT
>NATI01000010.1 GCA_002085265.1 Candidatus Omnitrophica bacterium 4484_49
AGCACTTGATCAGTTGCAGTTGATTCTTTCGTTTGTTGCTGATGATAACCAGAGATACTTTATGAAATTTGTGGAAAAAATTGGCAAAAAAGAAGAATTGGAAAGGCTTTACCATCTACTGAATAAGCAGCTCTAACTCCTTGGTTCCCAACCACAACCCCTGTCCACCTCGTAGGTGGACAGGGGGTTATTTAGCCAGAAGCATTTTGAAACTTACAATCAGTAAATAGATTCCAAATAATCTTTTAAGAATTACACCTGGAATTTCTACTGCTACTTTTGCTCCTGCAAGCCCTCCTATAAAAAACCCCAGACAGATAAACACCGCTGTTTTTAGGTCCACATATCCTGCTCGGTAATATGTGAGGGCTGCCAGCAGTCCTATAGGGGGAACCATCAGAGCCAGCGTTGTTCCCTGGGCTAAATGCTGAGAGAATTTTAGTAGGTAAATCAACGCTGGAATTATCACCACTGCTCCTCCAATTCCCAGAATCCCACTTAAAGTCCCAGCGATAAGTCCGATCCCCAGACAGGTAATTATGTAATTCATGGTTTCCTCCTTTCTTATAATTGAAATATCTTCAGATTTATTATATGCTATAACTATGCTACTTAAAAGATTAGAAATTTTTGGGTTTAAATCCTTTGCCGATAAGACAGTTCTGGAATTCGAGGAGGGAATCACGGCCATAGTCGGCCCTAATGGTTGCGGGAAGAGCAATATTGTGGATGCCATAAAGTGGGTTTTGGGAGAGCAGAGTGCCAGGGAATTACGAGGTTCCAGTATGGAAGATGTGATTTTCAGTGGGACTTCGTACAGAGAAAGAGTAAATTTTGCCGAAGTGTCCTTAGTTATTTCCAACGAGGATGGTAAACTGCCCATAGAGTTTACCGAGGTGACAATTACCAGAAGGTTGTTCCGGAGCGGGGAGAGTGAATATCTGATAAACAAGACACCTGTGAGGTTAAAGGATATTCAGGAATTGATAGCAGGGACAGGTATAGGGACCAAGGCCTACTCATTAATGGAACAGGGAAAAATTGACCTCGTGTTGAGTTCTAAACCTGAAGAGCGAAGATTTATATTTGAGGAAGCAAGTGGAATTACCAGGTTTAAAGCCAAAAAAAAGGAAGCGTTGCGAAAACTGGAACATACCGAGAGTAATCTTCTCCGCGTCTCGGATATTATAAATGAGCTTAGAAGACAGATATCTTCTCTGGAAAGATTGGCCAGGAAGGCGGAGAGGTATAAAGTATTGTATGAAGAATTGAAACTGAAGGAGACCAGACTCGCAGGGGCAGAGATAAAGCGGGCGAAGGATGTGGTGGATAATTATTCCCGCCTCAAACATACACTGGAAGAGGAGATAATTGCTCTCGGGAAAGAGCTGGAATTAGAAGAGGAGAATAGCCGTCGATTGCGAGAGGAGATAGCCTCTCTTTCCCAGCAGTTGGGAGAAGATGAGAGCAGAATCCAGGGATTTAAATCTCGCCTTAATATGTGTCAGGAGAAGATGGAATGGAATCAGAAAAGTATAGAAGAACTGGATGAGAGATTGAAATCTCTGGAGATGGAAATACAGGAGGTGGAGAGGCAATACGAGGATATACAGGAAAGAATCAGGTCTGCTGAGAATGAACAGAAATCTTTTGATATTGAGGAGGAGAAACTTAACCACGAGATTCAGGACATCGCTTCTGAAATAAAAAAGATGGAAGAACTGGAGAGTCACTATCAAAAGCAGATAAAGGAAGGGAAGGAGCAGGTTCTGAGTCTCAATTATCAACTGACGCGTAAGAGAAATCTTCTCCTGGAACTGGAAGGAGAGTTGAAGTCTCTTTCCAGCCGTGCCCAGCGGTTGAGAGAGGAAAAGCAGGATTTATTGCAAAAGATAGATGAATGTCAGGAAAAAATTTCCCATATCCAGCCCGAGATAGATGAAAAAAGAGCAGAATACACCCGGTTACAGGAAGAAATCAGACAGTTATCAGCCACAGAGAATGAGATGAGCGTTCAACTGGAATCTCTATCCCAGAAAATCGCTGAGGTTGCAAAGGAAATTGCCAGCGTGGAGAGCAGACTTTCCTCCTGGCGGGAGATATTATCTCAGAATCTGGGTTATTCTCAGGCTCTGATTGCCGTGGAGAAAGAATTTTCTGCTCCGGGAGTTATGGGAAATATTTCGGAGTTAATTTCCACTTCGCCGGATAAGGTTAATATAATGGAACTGGGACTGAAAGAGCACTTTAATTCCCTGGTGGTGAAAAATCGAGAGACCGCTGAGAGAGTTCTGGAATTTTTGAGAAAGAAAGGCCTCTGGGACTTAAGGATTATAATTCTGGAGGAATTAGAGGACAGCGATGCTCGAGAACTGGAAGGTGCTCAGCCCTTGAGTGGCTTTATGAACCTTAATCCAGAAGTGGAGAAATTGAGAGCACTTTTGAAAGATGTGTATCTGGTAACTGATTTTAGGAAAGCGCAGGAGTTAAGTCAGAGATATTCAGAATGTAAATTTGTATGTTCTGATAATATCAGGATTGAAAGGGGTAAAATTACCCTGGGATTTGACCCTGAGAAAGACCTGGGATATTTAGATAGAGAAGGAAAGATTGCCAGGGCTGAAGAGGAACTTAAACAACTTCAGAATCAGGTAAACCTCTTAGAAGAGGAACGGGAGGGAATCAAGATTCAATTACAGGATGTAAGCCGGAAGAGAGAAAGCGACGAGGAGAAGTTGCGTGATATAGGTCTGGGAATCGCCTCGTTGAGTAAAACTCTGGAAAGTCAGAATGAGACTAAAAATACTCTGACCGCTGATCTCCAGGTGGTTGAGGTTGACCTTGAGGAAGTATTGCGGGAAAGGGAGAAACTGGAGGAGAGAAGAACTGGTCTGAAGGCAGAAATCGAAAGTATGGAAGCCGAACTTTCCGAGGTTGAATCCAGCATAAAATCCGGAGAACAGGAAGTGGAAAAAGCACGGGATACCCGTCATAAATTGTCCCTCTCCCAGAGAGAGTTGCTTACAAAATTGGAAGCATTAGATGAAAGTAAGAATAAGTTTCAGAGATGGCTGGATTCACTGGCTGTGGAGAGAGAGAACCTCCTCCGCACCCTGGAGAAAAGAAAGATGGAATATCAGGAGGATGGGAAGAGAAAGGGCTCACTCCTTCAGGAAATAGAGGTTATGGAAGAAGAGATTGCCCAGCTTGAGGAGAAAATTTTAACTGAAGAGCAAACTCTGGAAGATAAAAAACAAACATACCAGCAGATGAGAGCAGATTTTGAAAAAGCAGAGGATAAACTGATGGAAATCAGAAACCGTCACAGTGAAAAGAAGGATGAACTGCATTCTTTAGAATTGCGGGTCAGTGACCAGGAGCATATTATAAGGTCTATCCGGGAAAGGATTTATCAGCGATATGGTGTGTCTGAAATCCCGGAGGAGGGTATTTCTTCGGAGGAAGAGGGACAGCTGAAGCAGGAAGTGGAAGAACTGAAATTAAAACTGGAGAAGATGGGTGAGGTAAATTTAGTTGCCATTGAAGAGCATAAAAGACTCCAGGAAAGGCTGAGTTTTCTGGAAAGTCAGCAGAAAGATTTAACAGAGGCTAAGGATTCACTATTATCAGCCATTCGTAAGATAAATCGTACAACGCGTGAAATGTTCTCTCAGACCTTTCAGGATATTCGCACTGCATTCAAGGAGATTTTTCCCCGACTTTTTGGAGGCGGGGATTCTGATTTGATACTGGAGGAGGGAGATTGTCTGGAGGCTGGAATTGAGATTTTAGCCCGTCCGCCAGGCAAGAAACTCCAGAGTGTGAGTTTGCTTTCTGGAGGAGAGAAGGCGTTGACGGCTCTTTCTCTGCTGTTTGCGATTTTCAAGGTTAAACCCTCTCCGTTCTGTATTCTGGATGAGGTTGATGCTCCTCTGGATGAGTCTAACATTGACAGGTTCCGGAAACTTCTGGAAGAATTTGCAGCCGATAGTCAGTTTCTGGTCATCACTCACAATAAGAGAACGATCTCCACAGCGGATGTAATTTACGGGATAACCATGGAGAATACAGGAGTATCAAAAATCGTATCTGTAAAGTTTCAGAAAGAAGAGGTAAAGAGTTAAATCACCTCACCCCCAGGTATATTGAATATACCACCACCTGGTTTTTCCCTTTGTTCTTGGCAGTAAATAATGCCAGGTCTGCTTTCTGAATCAGCTCTTTTTTCTCTTCGGCATCTTCTGGAAAAGTGGCAATACCCATGCTTACGGTTATCGCTCCTTGAGGTTGGATTTCTTTATTTTTGAACGGATAATCTGAAATTCGCTTCCTTAGCCGCTCCCCTATTATCCGGGCTTCCTCCTTGGAAGTATTGGGGAGGATGAGTGCAAATTCCTCACCCCCATACCGGGCGGGTATATCCTGCTTTCTGCAGGAGTTTTTCACTATATCTGCGATTTTCTTTATTACTTCATCACCGGCAGGATGTCCTAAATTGTCATTGTAGTTTTTGAAGTTATCTATATCTATCATTATCAATGACAGGGAGCGATCGTTTTCTTTGGCTTCTTTAAGTTTTTCTTCCAGAAGGTATTGAAATCTCCCGTGGTTGTATATCCCGGTAAGAGAATCTGTATAGGAGAGATGCAGGGTCTGATGATAGAGTTTGGAATTTTCAATTGCCAACCCGGCATGATTGGCAAACATCGTGAGTAGTTTTATATCCTCTTTGGTTATCGGTTTTCTGGAATATATGTTATCCGCAAATATAACCCCGATAACTTTATTCTTTGCTTTTAAGGGAGCAATTACAAAATAATCAGCCTTGAGGATATCTATGACCAGGTCGTTAATTTTTGACCTTACTTCGCCATCCAGGACCTCTATGGGCATTCCCTCCATTGCTGCCAGAGCCAGAATTCCTCCGTCGTCGCGTAAGGGGATTTTTATACTTTTTACAAGTTGATCAAGTTGAGAGGGATTACTTCTGAACTCCTCATAGCAGGATATCAAATCTTCCAGAGTCATTCTTTCAGCATCTATTTCTGACCATATCTTTCCGGCTTCTTCTGCTGACCCTGGCCCGATGGCTATTTTGCCTTCCAGACAATTTTCGTCTTCATTTACCAGAAACAGTAAAGCACGGTTGAAACCCAGCCCAGCATGAGCAGTGATAGCAGTTAGAATGATGTAAAGGATTTTATCAAGGTCAAGGGTGGTTCGCATGGCATTGGAGACCTCGTATAAGAGAGAAAGTTCGGTCTCCAGGCGCTTGAGTTTCCTTTTGTAGGAATTGATATCTTCTTCCATCGAATTTAATTATACCATATTCGGTGTGAAAATTCCCATTCCAGCATTGATAATTGATAGTGTCAATAACTTTTCGTAAAATTGCTTATCCCCTTTCTTTGTAAATTTCCTCCTCCCCTGCCTCTCCGGCGGGCCAGGCTATCAAACTCGCCGTTTTCAAATAGCCAGATATAAATAGCTCTAAATGTCTCTGATTATCTGTTCAGAGCTTAGCTTCGAACAAAGATGGGTGGATGCGTGATTAGATTTGTTCAGAGCTTAGCTTCGAACAGTTTCTGATTTAAGGTTAGGAGGTTTAGAGGCTGGCTTTCTTATAAGGTTCTGTAAATCATTATTGCAGGAATTTCTTCTTAAGGCGTAAGGTCTGTCTGTAGATTAATCCAAGTAGTTGAGAATCTTCTTTTATTTTTAGGCTTCCTTTAATACCTGATGAAAGATTTCATACCTTTTCATCTCCACCTCCGTAAGAATGAATCTCTCCATATTACACCTCCTGCTACATTTTTAAACTCAGCAGGAGGATTATAACAAATGTGACATTTTAAATCAGTAACCACTCCAGCATTCTATTTCTTGACTGAAATATGCTATTCTGTTAACATTTATGCAAAAGGAGGAAAAAATGGAAGAGAAGTTTCTGGATGTAGATAAAGAGATTATGGAAGGGAAACCGTTTGCGTTACTGGCGTATATTTCCATATTGTGTTTTGTTCCTTTATTTCTGAAGAAGGACAATAGGTTTGCTTTTTTCCATGCCAAGCAGGGCCTGGTTCTGTTTATAGGGGAAGTGTTGACCGCCATCCTTTCGGTGATACCATTTTTTGGGCTCATTATAAAATTTCTGGGTATCGCTTTATTCAGTATTCTCTCCGCTGTGGGTATAATTCAAGTTCTGATGGGGCAATACTGGAAAATGCCTTATGTGTACCCAATTGCTGAGAAGATAAATATATAACATGCTTCACGTAGTTCTGTTAATCTGGGTGGGAATTCTACTTCTTGTGGGGGCGATAATTACTGGGATTCGGTCTATAGGTAATTATCATATCTGGCTGGAGTTTGCCAATATAATTTTACTCATCGCTATTGCTATCTCTCTTCTACACATTGCCAGACGTTCTTAAAGTTAAATGATTTCTCAAATCAGCTGGCGGAGCAAAACTTATCTTGTTCGTCACAAACCTTTTCCTCATATATCAGTATCCAGTAATAAAGAGCTTCACGGGTGGTGGCCAGGGAAGAGGGAATGTACCTCAGAGCGCCTTCTCATAAACCCCTATTCTGGCTGTTCCATAAACTGCAGATTCTGTTACGCCCGTTCGTTTCCAGGCTGGTTTCAGTTATTCCGAAAATATGGGGTAGTAGTGGTGGCTGAGGATTTTGATATCCGAGTTGGGGAGCAGCTGGATTCCATAGATGTCGCCAGCTGTGGATATTTAAGTCCGGTAACTGATCCCTTTCAACCTCTGAATGAGAAGTTTCAACTCTCAGAAAAAATTATTGCTCAGTTTGTAAAACGCAATATCCCTATTGAGTTTATTACTAAGGCAAGAGTTCCGGAAATAGTTTTGGAAATGATGGTTGAGAATCGTCACAATTTCGGTCAGATTTCAATTCTCACCCCAGATGAAAATCTCAGGAAAATCCTGGTACCTCAAGGGGCATCTACCTCTGACCTTTTTGAGAATTTAAACAGAATGTCTCGTAAAGGGATCTTTGCTGTGGTGAGAATAGACCCTGTATTTCCTTTTATCACCGATGAGAAAACGCATCTTCAGGAAATTGTAATGAGAGCACAGGATTGTGGAGTTAAACATATTGTGGCTAGTGTTCTGGACATTCCAGTTGCTACCAGATACGAAGTTCTCAACTGGATTAGGGAGAACTTTGGTTATGATATATATGAAAAATATAAAAATCTTTATACTGAAAGGATAGGTAATTATTTCCATGCTTGTTTAGATTATCGGTTAATGATTTTTGAATACCTGAGAGAATTGGCAGATAAATATAAAATGACTTTTGCATTGTGTATGGAATATAAACTGGAAGGCAAGAAAGTAGAGGGATTAAATCAGTATTTTATGAGTTCCACAAATTGTGAAGGAATTGATATTCCAGTATATATCAGAAAAGGGAAAAAATTTTATCCGGCAGCAGATTGCAGTGGAAATTGCCTTAACTGTACCAATCCCATCTGTGGAATAGATGATCTGGCGATGGGAAAGCCAGGCAGTAAAAAAGACTGGAAACTTAAAGATTATAGAAGATGGTCCACTCTTTTAGAATAGGAGGAGAAGATGAAAGGTAAAACTCTAAAACTGGGGTTCAAACTGACGGGGAGGTTCAAAGGGCGGGATTTTGTATTCTTTCTCCCGGGGACAGAGTGCAGGGAACCTTATATAAGAAAACGCCGGACAGGGTTATATTGCTATTTACCGGGGATAAAAGCTGAGGGGGATTTGCGAGATGTCCTCCAAACTGGATTTAAAACTTTATCCATTGAAGGATATAAGAAAGCAGGGATCGAGGTGGAAAAGTTTCTCCTACATGGCCTTCCCCAAAAGGATATCGCTAAAATTTTTGCTGAGGAAATCATAAAAATTTCCTATCCGGTTTCAGAAATGGAGTGGGTCGTATTTTTGTTTTCGGAGAAATGTTTGCTTCAGGAATTTAAAGAGGCATTTGATTCTCATAAAGGGTATATTTTGAGAAAGATTTCCCGGATACCCGTGCCTACTGTGGATGCCATTATTACTCTTCCCCAGAATAAAATTCTTCTCATTAGGAGAAAAAATCCTCCATTTGGCTGGGCTCTCCCTGGGGGATTTCTGGAATATAATGAGTCGTTGGAAGAGTGTGTGAAAAGGGAGGTGGAAGAGGAGACGGGGTTAAAAGTCACCTCTCTCAGGCAATTTCATACCTATTCTCAACCAGGTAGAGACCCTCGATTCCATACGGTGTCTACTGTATTTTTAGTGAAAACCAAAGGCATTCCCAGGGCAGGGACCGATGCCCGGGATTTTGGGATTTTTAAGATAAATGCACTTCCTTCCAGAAAAAATTTTGCCTTTGATCACTGGTATATAATCAGAGATTGGTTGAAATCCCTTGAAAATAAATAAGTTATAGAAATATCCCTCTTTTATTAAAAATTTTTATAAATACTTGACAAATCTTTTATATATGTTATACTTATAATAGAGGTGACAGAGATGAAAGACGGAAGAATATTACCACAACGAAGTCCCTACCAGGATAGATTTCAGGAATTTCTGGAGGGGTTTAAGCAATATGAGAAAAAATATCTTATTGAAAAAGCCCAGAATGAATTCTTAGATGCATTTTCTAAATGGTTAAAGACCAGAAAACTCGAGGATAAATTAGAAGCAATCAGGAAGGGAATGCAGCTGGAAGCCATTGATGCCACCTTTTCTCTGAAAGCTATATTTCCTCTTAAATAATCCTTCCTTTTTTGAGTGTAATTTGTTATCTATTTATCTATGGTTTTAAGGCCGCAAGATATTTATCAAATTATCCGGGATTTTAAAGCCGGCAGGGAAACATCGCTATTAACCGTAGATTTTGGTAAACAGGTTTTGGAGGTTAAGATTCAGAGAAATGGAATTGCTCTCCCTGACGGCCGTGAAATAAAATTCCCCTTTAGAGTTAAAGAGAACTTTCTGTATTACATCACCAATGATGAAATAATTCCTGTAGCCTGGTTTTGTGAGCACACCGGTCTTTATTATAAACTTGTTCCTACAGAGGATTGGCCAACTATTAGTTTAAGTTCGGTGCCCATGCATAGAAAAAAGTTATATTCTCCCCAGCGAGATGCCCGGGCAAAGATTGCTACTTTAAACCCCTGTGGCATCCATCTTGACACTTGTGCTGGCTTGGGATATACAGCAATTTTATCTGCTCATTATGCCAATCAGGTTTATTGTTTTGAAAAAGATGAAAATGTTCTGGAAATGGCTAAACTCAATCCGTTTTCTCAGGGACTTTTTGAGAACCCCAAGATTATTTTAAAAAAGGCAGATACCTCAGTGGAAATCAACCAATTCCCGGATAATTTTTTTGATACCATAATGCATGACCCTCCGACATTTAAGTTTGCTCCTGAATTGTATTGTGTAGAATTTTATCAGGCCCTTTACCGTGTTTTAAAACCGGGAGGGAAATTATTTCACTATACCCCTTTGCCAGGAGTAAAAAGAGGTAGAAATTTTCCTGATAAGGTGAAAGCAAAACTTAAATCTGTGGGGTTTGGCAATATCAAATATTTTTCTTCTGCCCAGGGACTTTTGTGTTTTAAAATCGGCTAATTTACCTTCTTCATTTTATGGAAGATAGTTCTATGTGTTCAGAGCTTAGCTTCGAACAAAGATGGATGGATGCGTGATTAGATGTGTTCAGAGCTTAGCTTCGAACAGAGGAGGTTGTTTTATAGGCGTAACTAAAATTTGCGAAAAATAGATCACACTACTGGCGAAATTTCTCAATTTTTTAAAACTAAATGATATGATAAAATTCTTTAAATGGAAATATATTTAAGAGATCTGGCCCTGCTGTTATTTTTCACGGTTATGATTTCTTATATTTTTTCCTTTCTTAAGCAACCGCTCCTTGTGGGTTATATAGTGGCGGGAGCATTGACTGGTCCTTGGGGGCTGGGAATAATCAGAGAAATTGATTTTATCTCGGCAATATCTTATCTGGGAATTGTTTTTCTTCTGTTTCTCGCCGGTCTTGTGCTCCATCCTCAGAAATTGTTTCGGGTTTTCAAACAGGCGTTGTGGGCAACCATTCTGGCTTCTTTTTTTTCCTTTCTTACTGTATTTTTCCTTGCGGTTATGCTGGGGTGGGGACTACTCCCGAGTGTGATCGTAGGGATTTGTCTTATGTTTTCCAGCACGGTTTTGACTGTCAAACTTCTGCCCACAACTTCTCTTCATCATAAGAAAATTGGGGCTATCTGTATCGGTATTCTTATTCTGGAAGATATTTTAGCAGTGGGGCTCCTGGCGTTTATCTATTCCTATCACGGAAGTAAAAATATCCTGTATACCGGAAGTTCTATTATATTAAAAGTGGCTCTGCTTTTTGTAGTGGCTATTATTTTGGAGAGGTATGTATTCCGGAAAATTCTTTCCCGCGTTGAAAAATTGCACGAATTGATATTCATAATGGCCATTGCCTGGTGTTTGGGATTTGGCTGGCTGGGCCATCTTATTGGTATCTCAGTTGAAGTTGGTGCGTTTTTATCAGGTGTTGCTTTAGCCCGCCATCCAATATCACTTTTTATCTCCGAAAAGTTGAAACCATTGCGGGATTTCTTTCTTCTCCTTTTTTTCTTTTCTCTGGGAGCAAAATTTAATATTCGGGAAAGTTTTAATATACTTCTGCCTGCTTTGATTATTGCCGGTATTTATGTGGGTCTAAAGCCATTTTATTTCAGAAAGGTTCTGATATGGAATAAAGAAGAGCCAAAATTGGCCAGGGAGGTAGGGTTCAGATTGGGACAGGCAAGTGAGTTTTCTCTTTTGATAATTTTTGCTCTTCTTAAGGAAAATCTCATTCCCCTTGAAACGTTCAATCTCGTGCAGTTGATAACTGTGCTTACCATAATTTTCTCTGCTTATCTGACGACTTTGAAATTTCCTACTCCCTTAGCAGCAAGAGAAGAACTTCTCCAGCACTGATATGAGGAAATTTCTGAAATTTTACACTGACCTCTTTGGAGTATGGGTATTTCTGGGTTTTATCCTTGCCTATTTTTTCCCTCAGGTGTTTATCCCTTTGAAGTCAGGAATGGAGGCATTTTTTGCATTTACGATGTTTGGAATTGGGGTAGTGCTTAATCTGGAAGAACTTACAGCAATTTTAAAATCACCACATCTCATTTTTCTGGGGGTCTGCGCTCAATATACGATTATGCCTTTTCTGGGGTTTTTACTGGCCAGGATATTCAATCTCGTGAGGGATTTTGGGCTGGGACTTATCCTTACAGGTTCTGCTCCCGGAGCCATGTCCAGTAATGTTATCTCCTACCTGGCAGGCGCTGATGTTGCTTATTCTGTTTCGTTAACAACGGTATCCACTTTTCTTTCTCCAGTGCTCACTCCGGCACTCACCTATTTTCTGGCTAAATTTTACTTTCGGGTAAATTTCTGGACTATGTTCTGGGGAATATTAAAAATGGTAGTTATCCCTTTGAGTCTGGGCATTATCGTGAAGATGAAATTTAAAAAGAAGATTGAGCCATTTGTGGCAATTTTCCCTGCGGTATCTGTTACATTTATTGTGTTTATCTGTGCTCTGGTGGCTGCGTTGAATAAGGAATATCTTTCTCAGATGAACTTGTTTCTTCTGGGAGTTGTGCTTTTATATAATCTCCTGGGCTATTCTTTTGGCTACGGGGTGGGAAAGATATTCCATTTAAGTTTTAAGAGAAGAAGGACATTGAGTATAGAAATCGGGATGCAGAATGCAGGACTGGGAGTGGTCCTGGCTCTAAAGTATTTTTCAGAAAAGGCTGCTTTACCGGCAGCATTATTTGTAATTGTTTCAGTAATTACCTCTGCTCTTCTTGCCAGATACTGGAGAAGAGTCTGAATTTTGTGGTTTTTCTGTATTATTATCACACATGGGTAACAAAATAGGAGCCAAAGGATGTTTTTCAGGGACGCTAACCCCGCAAAATGCGGGGTCGACTCGACTTTATTGCTCTCTCTCCCCCCGCCTTTGGCGGGGGGGAACCGTGCCCGCTCGCAATAAAAACGCCCTTCAAAACATCCTTTGGCTCTTTTGTCTCTAAAATGAAAAGTGTTACCTATGTTTTTAAATAATACAATTTCTTGCCTGTGGTTTTTCTGCTTGCAGAAAAATCATTTATCTGTTATAAAAAATCTACTTGAGGATGAACAGTTATTCTTTACAACCCCATTTCTGTAAACTGCGTGAAAACTGTGGCCTGTTTGCAGTGTATAATCATCCCCAGGCAAGTTACCTTACCTACTTAGGCCTCTATGCCCTTCAGCATCGGGGAGAAGAAAGCGCCGGTATTATAAGTTATAACGGCAAGGAGTTCTTTATTCATAAGGAACTGGGCCATGTGGCTGATGTATTCAATGAAGATATTCTCAATAAATTAAAGGGAGAATCTGCAATTGGCCATGTGAGATATTCTACCTATGGCTCCACAAATATTGAGAATGCTCAGCCACTTCTGGTTAAATGTGCCCAGGGAGCAATTGCTATCGCTCATAATGGGAATCTGGTTAATGCCTTACAGTTAAGGAAAGAATTGGAGTCGCAGGGAGCAATCTTTCAGACCACTACCGATAGCGAAATAATCCTTCACCTTATTGCCCATTCTTCTCATGGTAATCTTCTGGATTCTCTGATAGAAGCACTGAAGAGAGTAAAGGGAGCTTATTGCTTTTTACTGATGGATGAAAATTCAATAATCGCTGCCCGCGACCCTTATGGATTTAAGCCTCTGTGTCTGGGCAGGATAAAAGATGCCTTTGTGGTTTCCTCTGAGAGTTGTGCTTTAGATTTAATTGAAGCAGAATTTTTAAGGGAAATTGAGCCCGGGGAGGTTGTGGTTATAAACGAAAATGGCCTTAAAAGTGTAAAGCCATTTCCTAAACCTTTCCATCTTGCCCAGTGTATTTTTGAACATATTTATTTTTCCCGGCCTGATTCTGTAATTTTCGGAGAGAATGTCCATGTAGTGAGGGAACGATTGGGGAAAAAACTTGTGGAAGAATATCCAGTAAATGCTGATGTGATAGTGCCTGTACCTGATTCCGGAACTTCCTGTGCTATTGGTTTCTCAAAAGCATCAGGGATCCCTATTGATCTGGGTATAATCAGGAATCACTATGTGGGCAGGACATTTATTCAGCCTTCTCAGATTATCAGGGATTTCAATGTCCGGATAAAATTCAATCTCATCCGTGATGTTCTCAAAAATAAAAAAGTGGTGATTGTTGACGATTCTATAGTGCGGGGAACAACCTCTCAGAAGAGGGTCAGAGAGTTGAGAAAAGCCGGGGCCAAAGAAGTCCATATGCGCATAAGTTGTCCTCCCCATAAGTTTCCCTGTTTTTATGGAATAGATTTTCCCACCAAAGAGGAACTGATTGCTAATCGGTTTTCTTCTCTGGATGAGATAAGGAAATTCCTGGATGTGGATAGTCTGGGATATTTAAGCAGAGAGGGAATGCTTTCCTGTGTTAAGGCGTTTTCTCCTGAAGATTATTGCACTGCCTGTTTTGATGGTAATTATCCAGTTCCATTTGGGGAGGAGAAAAATAAGTTTGAAGCCGAACTCAACTCCAGGAAAGTCAGAAGATGCTGAATTATAAACGGGCAGGGGTGGATATTGATAAGGCAAACAAGTTTGTTTTTAGTATAAAAAGACAAATTGCCTCTACCCGGGATAAAAATGTCCTTGCCGATATTGGGCCCTTTGCAGGTTTGTATCAATTATCACTGTTTAAGAAATATAAACAGCCAGTTCTTGTTGCTTCCAGTGATGGAGTGGGAACCAAAATAAAATTATGTATTCTGTGTAAAAAATATCAGGTGGCGGGATATGATCTCGTGGCTATGAATGTTAATGATATAATTACCACTGGTGCCCGACCACTGTTTTTCCTGGATTATTTTGCCACTTCTAAACTTGACCCTGCTGTGGCAAAGGAGGTTATTAAAGGAATAGTTAAGGGATGTCGGGATTCAGAGATGTGCCTTCTTGGTGGCGAGACAGCGGAGATGCCAGATTTCTATAACAAGGATGAGTTTGACCTTGCAGGATTTGCAGTTGGGATTGTAGAAAAAAACAGGATAATCAATCCTTG
>NATI01000065.1 GCA_002085265.1 Candidatus Omnitrophica bacterium 4484_49
GAAAGACAAAAAAATAATGCCAAAAGTTGCACTCATAGGACGTCCGAATGTAGGTAAATCTACACTTCTCAACCGGCTTACCCGCACGAGAGATGCACCGGTAGATTCGACTTTAAGAAGATTCAGACCCCCCAGTTTAAAAGAGTTCTTTATTCAAAGAGAGGGACAATTTATTTCTCATGAGACTTTGCTAAATCACTATCTTTCACCGGCAGCAGAAGTAGAGTTAAGAGAGCTCATAAATAAGGGATGGGTTGTTAAAATTGATGCTTCTGATTTCGGTTTAGATAGGATAGATTTTTCATTTTACTGTATGCCCAGAAGGCGACTAATTAGTGAGGAGATCAGCAAAGAGGTCTCTGATATGCTCTGTGATTCCCAAGGGAGAAAAACCGGAGCCTGGTTTATTCAATTGAGAAATGCTGAAGAATTTAAACAAGAGCTGATAAATATTCTTTCCTGGGGATATTTTAAATTTCAGGGGGTAATTTCTGATAATAACTTACACGGAGAATATTGGATACAATTAGTTCCTACATTACTTGACATCTATGGAGATAATCTAGAAAAATTGAGTGGGAGACTGAATAAAATTCTGCAACGTTTGGAAACCTGTAAAACTTCTTCAGAAAAAATAAAAACATTAGAGAAGATACTTCAGCAGGAAAGAGAGAAGGTTCACAGATTGAAATCATTCTTAAATTTCTATGACCAATCGCAAGAGTTGAAAAAAATAATAGGTTGTTTGAATGTCAATATTGACGAATTCAAACGACTGGCGGCGGAGAATGGAGATGTTTTTGTGGGGTTTTTAATCTTTGGAAGCTGGGCGTATCTTTTACCTTCGCCGGATAGTGATTTGGACTTAATATTAATCTCAAATGGTGAACTTTCTGTGAAATCGTATAATGCTATAAAAGATAAATTGAAAGAGCTGTTAACAGGAAGAATAAAAGATATACACTGTTTAACATATCCCAGTCCAGATTTAAATAATCTTGATACTTTTTCTATTTTCAATTATCCCCGGGATGTTTCTTTATATATAAGAAATTTTATTCTCATAACAGGGAACCATCACGATTTTAGGAATGTGCAATCATTACTTTTACGATATTATTATCCTCACATTTTTAGTTTTTGATTTTTATATCTCTACTTTTGGATGATAAAATTATCTTATGGATTTTGGTTCCGTAGGTATTCAGAAGCAGAGGGCTCTTTTGCAGAAGATGCAGGAATTGGAGATTAAAGAAGAGGATATAGAAGAAAAATTTATCCTCTCGCGAGGAAAAGGGGGACAGAGAAGAGACCGCAAGGCAACCTGTGTTTACTTAAAACATCTTCCTACGGGGATAGAAGTTAAGTGTGATAGAGAGCGGTCTCAGGCGATAAATAGGTTTCTGGCTCGTAGAATGCTGGTTGAAAAAATAGAGGAGTTAAAACTGGGGCAGGAAGCCGAGGAGAGGAAAAGGCTTGCCAAAATTAGAAAGCAGAAAAGGAAACGGTCTAAAAGGACAAAAGAGAAACTTATGAGATTAAAGAGAATCAGGAAAGAGAAAAAGCAAGCACGGGCATTTAAACCGGACTTGACAGAGCTGGAATGTAATGAATGAGAGTGTATAGTATTGTGTGATTTTTAATATAATTATAAAATATCTGTATGGAGGTACTTAGCAATTTAGCGGTTATACTTGCACCTTACTGGCAATTTAAAAGCCATTTCTAATCCTGTAATTATAGGAACGGCACTGGTGATGTATGTGATAGAATTTGTGGTGGATAAAGTCTCTGATTTTATTTACAGTATGGATTTAAAAAAAATGTTTAAATTTATTAAAGCGATATTTAAAATATTGGGTGGAAAGAACTGTAAAATAGAGAAAAATCAAAAATCAGGAGGAGAAAATGGTTAGTGCTATAGTTTTACTCAATGTGGAGAGAGATAAGGTAAACACTGTTGCTGAAAAACTGGCAGATATGACAGGGATAAGTGAGGTTTATTCAGTTGCGGGCAGATACGACCTGGTTGCAATTATCAGGGTAAGGGAGAATGAACAGCTGGCGGATATTATTACCAATCACATGTTAAAGATTGAAGGCATAATAAAATCAGAGACCTTAATCGCCTTTCGAGTATTTTCCCGTCACGATTTAGAAAGCCTGTTCTCTATTGGTATGGAGGAATAATCATCACTTTTCATAGCATTATTTGCTTCAATTCTATTAGTTAAATTTTTTATAAAATTTGATATAAAGTATTTACTATGTTATAATTAGATTATGATAAAAAAATGGCAGGCAAAATTTTGGTTTCTGGCGATAGTAATCTGTATTCCCTTAAATTTTTCGGTTTATTACCATGATGATATTTCCCGCCGAATCAAGCAAGATCCGATAGTAATATTACACTCTAGGTATCCTCAAATTGCGAGATGGATTGAGTCTGTCCTGGTTAATTCAGAAGTTCAGAACCGGATAGCAGAAATAATACTTACTGCCAGTCCCTACTGGCATAAGGATGAAAATGGAGAAATAAGTTGGCAGGCAGTGGCTACATTGCTTGCTCTTGGTAAAGGAGTGATTGCTGGACATCCTCAGGCTGACCAAATTCTTTCTGCTATTGAAAATCTTTCTGATAGTTACTACCTGGATGAAATTCTGGCTCGGATATATAGCGGGGATAAAGGCGAAAGGAGAGGAGCAACTGCAGAACTTTTGAATTTAAATTTCCTTAAATTTTTCGGTTTATTACCATGATGATATTTGCCGTCGAATCAAGCAGGATCCGATAGCAGTATTACACTCCAGGTATCCTCAAATTGCGAGATGGATTGAGTCTGTCCCTCTCCTGTCCCCGAAGTGCCAGAATTTTCTCAGTTACATATTCTGTGTCTGATTTCCACCTATGGTGTTAGTCGTGGAAAAGTGGATGCTGCAATAAATGAAATTAATGACTGGATTGCTACTTTTTCTTCTGAACAGAAAGATAGAGTGGTTGGAGTTGGTTTTTGTCCTATTGATAAGAGTCTATTGACCTACATGATGGGTCCTTTCTTTGGCATTAGCCATTCTTTGCCCCCTCCTTGAAGTAGGAGAGATTTGATTTTTGTAAGGAATTATGGTATAATTAATTTCGATGAAGTTTTTAAAAGTTTTGATTTTAGGAATGGTGATAATTCTCCCTATCGCTATCAAGGGTTATTCCATTGATATTAATTGGGATAAAGTAATTGAACTTCATAACTATAATCTTGATAATGAAGAACATATTAACCTTTTTACTCTGTGTTCATTAGAGGTAAATCCTGGCGATTCTCCTTACAGCGCTCAGTATGAGTTGAATAAATGGTTCCCTTCTGAACTTGATGGAAATCTGTTTATTGTTCTGGATAATCCTGTCAGGGGAAACTTTATTTACCGATTGAGTCACGACTATACTGGAAACATAATTATGGAAGGATTGGATGGACAGAACTACAGGTTTACCGAACTTTTTTCTGAAATGGCTACAGGAGGTAAAATTGATGTCTATTATGCACCGGATTATCTAATTCCGGAGTCTTTAGAGTCGCAGGGATTTCAGGGACAGGGATATATGGTCCCACCTGCCCTTCTGGGAGACACAGCAACAGTTAATTTTGGAGCAGAAAATTTTAATGCGCCTGTAATCCCTCCCGACCATCCTCTGGCTAAATGGGATATAAATTATTACAAGATGTTTTGTTCTGATTGTCCTCATAGGAATACTAATTTTGGGTGGGAACTTCCAATTCTCGTGGATATAGGGAGATTGTATGGGCTGAGTGATGATGAAATTAAGCTCCTTATAGCCATTCGGGTATGGGAAAATGGAAGTGAAGGGAACGAATTCGGAGTGAAGAAAGCAAAGGGAACCAATCTTGTGGAACAGACTCATTGGGCAGCAGGAAGTATAAGAAACGCTGGTGGTAACCTGCTGGTACTGGCTCCTAAATGGGCGCCTACAGTTGGGGTTCCTGCTTCTGAGGCAGCAGAAAATGCCTCCTGGTTGCCCGGTGTCAGCAGTATATGGGCATATTTGAAGAATTATGCCTTGGAAGATTTGCTCTCTTATTTAAATAATTAAATCTTATTCTGAAACCTCTCCCGATTTGTTTTTAAAAATTTTCTTGACAATATCTTTATATCAGAATATAATCTCTACTAATTTAATAGAATTAGTAGAGATTATTATGAAGTTATCTACACGAGCGAGATATGGTGTAAGGATGATGCTGGAGCTGGGAGTAAATTACGGGAAAGGTCCAACTTATTTAAGAGAGGTGGCAGAAAAGGAGGATATTTCAGAAAAATATTTAAGTCAGCTGGTGCTACCTTTGAAATCTGCCGATTTAATTACTGCTGAGAGGGGAATTAAAGGAGGGTATATTTTGAAAAAATCGCCGGAAAATATCACTCTTAGAGAAATAGTGGAGGCCTTGGAGGGGAAGTTGAGCATTGTCCCCTGTATAAATGAGCCGGCATTGTGTAATCGGGTGAGTTTGTGTGTGACCCGGGATGTGTGGAAGAAGGTGGAAGAAGCCATTATCTCTACCTTGGAAAAAATTACCCTCCAGGACCTGGTGAAAACTTATCGGGAAAAACAGAATTTAACTTATGTCATATAGTAGGAGGAAGAGATGAAGATAGCAGAAAATATTACCCGGGTAGTCGGGAATACTCCCCTGGTGTACCTGAATAAGATAGGGAGAGACCTTCCCGGGAAACTGGCTGGGAAACTGGAATTCTTTAACCCCTGCGGCAGTGTTAAAGATAGAATTGGATTGGCGATGATAGAAACTGCAGAAAAGCAGGGGCTTATCAATTCCCGTACGGTCATCATTGAACCCACAAGTGGAAATACCGGGATCGGGTTGGCTTTTGTCTGTGCCCAGAGGGGATATCGCCTCATATTGACTATGCCGGAAAGTATGTCAATTGAGCGCAGGAAACTCCTTGCGCATTTTGGAGCTGAAATTGTTCTTACCTCAGCAGAAAAGGGGATGAAAGGAGCGGTGGAGAAAGCAGAAGAACTTTTGAGCCAGATCCCCAATTCTTTTATGCCCCAGCAGTTTAAAAATTCTGCTAATCCTGAAATTCATAGAAAAACAACCGCTGAGGAAATCTGGAGGGATACTGAAGGCAATGTGGATATCGTGGTGGCTGGGGTTGGAACTGGAGGGACAATTACCGGTATCGCTGAAGTCATAAAAGATAGAAAGCCCGATTTTAAAGCGATTGCTGTTGAGCCTAAAAATTCCTCGGTTTTATCCGGTGGTAATCCTGGATGTCATAAGATTCAGGGAATTGGGGCAGGATTTGTCCCCAAGGTTTTAAATGTGGGTATTATAGATGAGATTATTCAGGTAGACGACAACGATGCTGTGGAGACCGCTAGGAGACTGGCTAAGGAGGAAGGGATACTTGCTGGGATTTCTTCAGGAGCGAGTGTATGGGCAGGAATTGAAGTTGCCAGAAGGGAAGAGAATAAGGATAAACTGATTGTGGTAATATTGCCGGATACAGGAGAAAGATACCTTTCTATGTGGTGAAAAAGGAGGTGAGCAATGACCAAGACAATTCAGGAGATAAATGAAAAAATTAAGAAGGGACAGGCGGTTGTAGTTACTGCTGAAGAGATGATTGAAATTGTGAGAAAAAAGGGAGAAAAGCAGGCAGCAAAAGAAGTTGATGTGGTAACCACAGGGACATTTGGGCCTATGTGTTCTTCAGGTGCCTATATAAATATCGGACATGCTAAGCCCAAAATAAAACTTGGAGGTGGTGAGGTTTATATCAATGGAGTAGAAGTTTATGCTGGATTCGCAGCGGTGGATATTTATATCGGCGCTTCATCTTTGCCACCGGATGACCCCAGAAATAAAATCTATCCTGGAGAGTTCAGATATGGTGGGGGGCATGTAATAGAAGAGCTGGTTGCGGGTAAAGACCTGGTTCTGACAGCCACCGCCTATGGGACGGATTGTTATCCCAGAAAAGAATTGAGAACTCTTATCAACATCAGAGATTTAAATGAAGCAGTGCTTTTTAACCCCAGAAACTGTTATCAGAACTATAATGTCGCAGTTAATCTTTCTGACCGCATTATCTATACCTATATGGGGACATTAAAGCCCAAACTCGGCAATGCCAATTACTGCAGTGCAGGGCAACTTTCCCCGCTTTTAAATGACCCCTATTACAAAACGATTGGAATTGGCACCAGGATTTTTCTTGGAGGAGGAACTGGATATATAGCTTGGTGGGGTACCCAGCATAATCCTGGAGTAGAAAGGTCTGAGAATGGAGTGCCTTTATCTCCTGCAGGGACACTTGCAGTAATTGGGGATTTAAAGCAGATGAAGCCGGAATGGTTGAGAGGAACGAGCATGTTAGGGTATGGAGTTACACTTACTGTTGGGATAGGGATTCCGATACCAGTTTTAAGCGAAGAGATTGCGTATTACACCTCGGTAAAGGATGAAGAGATTTATACCCAGATAGTCGATTACAGTAAACCTTATCCACAAGGGATTTCAGAAAGCTTGGGCCAGGTGAATTATGCTCAATTGAGAAGTGGAAAAATCAGGATAAGTAATAAAGAGGTACCCACTGGAAGTTTATCCAGTTATGTCAAAGCCAGGGAGATTGCTAACATCCTTAAGGAATGGATAAAACAGGGGAAATTCTTACTTACCGAACCTGTAGCGAAACTGCCGCAGGCAGAATCAGATTATAAATTTAAACCATTAAAAATTCGGGAAGTTTAAGGAGGTGCGGGATGACTGAAAGTAAAGTAGTTTTGCACTTCCCACCTCATTTAGTGGACAAGCCTTTGATTTATAAACTTTCCAGAGATTTTGATCTGGAATTCAATATCCTTAAAGCTTCGGTTACTCCCCAGGAGGAAGGAATTCTGGTCCTGGAGCTGAAAGGAGATGATGATAATTTTCAGCATGCAATTGCTTATCTTAAAGAAAATGGTGTTGATGTTCAGGCTCTTACCCAGGATATCAATTTGAACTATGAACTCTGCATCCATTGCGGGTTATGCGTTCCCATATGTCCGGTATCAGCGCTTGTGAAGGATGGGGAAACGGATGAGGTAAAGTTCGTGAAGGAAAAATGCATTGCCTGTGAGTTATGCGGAAAGGTCTGTCCCTATAACGCAATTGAAGTAAGTCTCAATGCCTAAACTGCAAGAATTAAAAAATTATCTTGAAGAATTAGGTTCTGCAGCTCTTGCTTTTTCAGGAGGCGTGGACAGCAGTTTCCTGCTGAAGATATCCCGACAGGTTTTAAGAGATAGAATAATTGCAGTCACGGTTTTCTCTCAGGTGATGCCTGAATGGGAAATACATTCGGCGCGCAAAATTGCCAGGATGTTGAATGTGAGACATTTAATCCTGGAGACAGAAATCAGGGATAAAAAATTTCTGAGGAATGACAGAGACAGATGCTACTGGTGTAAGAAAAAAATTTTTAATGAAGTTAAAAAAATCGCAACACAGCTGGGAATTGGGACTGTTATCGAAGCCTCTACCTATGATGACCTTGACGACTGGCGTCCGGGGATGAGCGCACTCAGGGAGCTGAAAGTTAAAAGCCCTCTTATTGAATTTAAATTTACCAAGAAGGAGATAAGGTTATTCTCTAAAAAACTCCATCTCCCCACTTGGGATAAACCTTCCTCTTCCTGTCTTGCGACCAGAATTCCTTACGGGAGGAGAATTACACCTGATGTGCTGAACAGAATCGCTTCCGCTGAAAAGTTTCTCCTCAAGAAGGGGATTCATCAGGTGAGGGTTAGGGATTATGGAGATCTGGCCAGAATTGAAGTCTCTCCTTCTCAGATTTCTCGTTTTTCCAACTCAAAATTCCGAAAAAATATAGTTACAAAATTTAGAAATTTGGGATATAGATATATAACACTTGACCTTGAAGGTTACAGAATGGGTAGTATGAAT
>NATI01000011.1 GCA_002085265.1 Candidatus Omnitrophica bacterium 4484_49
AAAAGAACTCGCACCTCATAAGTCTTCTGAAAAATTCTCAAATTAGTGATAAGAAATATAAAAAGGCTGAACAGTACAATTCCTCCTGATATAAATAATCCCAGCCTCCATTCTGTGCGTCTCCAGTATTCCATAACTTATACCTCCTTATTTATGTAAACTTAACTTACTGTAATTGGCCCTTCAAATTCTCCATTTATAAACTGTCTCACCACGGGATTTTGAGTGTTTCTAATCTGGTCAGGATTTCCCACCTCAATTAATTTTCCCTGATACAGCATTCCTATTCTATCTCCAACTTCATATGCACTTTTCATATCATGGGTGACCACTACAGAGGTAGCCTGGGTCTTCTCCTTCAATTCTTTAATCAGTTTATTTATAGAAGAAGCGACAACGGGATCAAGTCCTGCAGTGGGTTCATCATACAGAATAATTTTAGGATTTAAGGCAATTGCCCGAGCAATCGCCACTCTTTTCTTCATTCCTCCACTTAATTCCGCAGGCATCTTATCTTCTATCCCATCTAAGCCCACAAGTTTCAGACACTCCTTGACCCTCTGGGTTATATGTTCTTCATCCAAATCAGTATGTTCCGTAAGCCCGAAAGCGACATTTTCGAAAACATTCAAAGAATCAAACAGAGCAGCATACTGAAATACCATCCCAAATTCAATCCGCAGCTTACTGAGTTCTCGTTCTGAAAGTTCAGTTATATCTCTCCCCTGAATATAAATTTTCCCCCTATCGGGTTTCAACAGACCTATAAGGAGTTTCAGAAATACACTTTTACCTGTTCCACTCTGCCCTATTATTACAAAGGTCTCTCCTTCCATAACTTCAATATTTACCCCAGTTAGGACTTCCAAATCTCCAAATTTTTTCCAGAGATCAATTACTTTAATCATCTCAACAGAAAGTAATAGACCGCCGTGATCAAACAGTCGGCGACAATTATCAATACAAATGTATTAACCACCGTCCTGGTAGTTGCTCTTCCAACCCCCTCTGCTCCCCCTTTGGTGAAAAATCCTTCCTGACAGGATATAAGAGCAATTATGAACGCAAATACCACCGGTTTCGTAAATCCACTACATATATCTCTCAAAGTTAAAGCCTCGAAGGTAAGACGAATGTAGTAATTGGGAGATATACCCAATTTTGTAACACCGATGAGGAATCCACCCAAAATTCCCATAACATTAGCATAAATCGTAAGCACAGGAAGCATAAACAATAAGGCTAAAAATCTGGGAACTACCAGATAATGCACAGGGTCAACCGCCATAGTTTCCAGAGCATCTATCTGCTCGGTAACCTTCATCGTCCCCAATTCTGCAGATATAGAAGCGCCAACTCGCCCAGCAACAACAAGTCCGGTAATTACCGGCCCCAATTCTCTGACCATTGAAAGTGCTACCAGAGCAGCAATGTAAATCTCTGCGGACAGTTTTTCCATCTGATAAGCACTCTGAAGAGCAAGTACTATTCCTGTAAAAAATGAAGTTAAAAAAACTATCGGAAGACTCTCAAGTCCAATTTTTACCAGTTGTTTATAAATTAACGGGAACCGGGGCTTTTTTGTGAATATAGAAAATATGGTATGCCCAAAAAGCATTACCACATGGCCAATATAACAGAAAAAACCGTTTACTCTCTGTATCATTTCAAAATTCTATCTTCTTTTCCACACCCATTATCTCCTCATCTCCTCTTAATCTCAGTTTAAGATTAGGCGTCCCCTTTATTTCCAGACTGACTTCATTTTTATTGTAGTCACCCTGCTCAGAAAATTCCACATTATAATCCAAACGGACGATGTCACTTAACTTCGTTCCCAGAGAGATCCTTTTTTCTTCAGAGTGTCTCTCAAGGTTCAATTTCCCCCAGGGTATTGTGGAGGGAGTACCTACCAGATATACATCTTTCCACGTTTCAGAACTGGGAAATTTGGAAAAGTCAACTTTTCCTTCCAGAAAATATGGGACATCATTAACTATCAACTGAGAATTGATAAATTCCATAACACTTGACTTACCGACCAGATGCAGTTTGCCATCGTTAAAATTGATATCCCCTATCTTCCCCCTGGGGATCTCCCAGTAAAGCTCTGCAAATTTTGTGTCGTCAAAAGAAAAATATACTACCCGGCCGGTTATCCCGCTTAAGGATAAAACCCTCTGATACCTGGGTAAAAAAATATACAGCAGCTCGGAAAGAGAAAATTCATTAAATTTCCCATCAAGGCTCAGCTCCCCACTGTAACCCCAGAATCCGGTGAGGTTAAATCCTGCTTCATATTTTAAATATTCAATTAAATCCATCCTCAGACATAACAAAGACTTACGAGGATAATTTTCAAACTGCAATTTCCCCTTGATGTTTAAATCTTCAGAATTAAATTCCCAATCACTTTCCAGATTATTCATCTGTTGTAGCCTTAATGGACCACGAATTTTAAAACCATTTATGGAAATATCCTGAATGATAAGTTCCGGAGACATTATTGCTGTAAAACTTAAAGGGCATATTCTGTCTCTGAACACCAATTTTCCATTAAACTTCCCACTGTCAGGAAAGTAAATTCCAAACGCTCTCATTTTAAATGCTGAGGACTTTAACATAAGGAATCCTTCCCGGGCAAAATATCCACTGAAATTTAAATCCCAGAATTTGTAATTCGCATCCAATAAGAAATTCGCTCTCCCGCGATTTAAAGATATAAAACCTCTCCTAATCCTGAACTCATTACCTATGTATCCTTCATCTATAGATATATCCAGAGCTCTGGCTGACTTGGACCTGGTCCCTAAAGGGAAAAAATTCAAAAATCCAGAACCGAAATGGACAGAAACAAGCTCCACCACCAACCTCTTCTTGGTTAACTGGTTGAGGACAATCTTTTCCGCCTTCACCATGCGCTGATTGTCTTTTTTTATGTGGACATCGAGTAGAATTAATCCTTTAAAAGGAATATACTTGCACTTTCGAATCTGGAATTTATATCCCTGATACTCGCGATTAAGAACCTTTTCTAAAACATCAGCTGAGAAACGGGAACCAATCTCTATAAGAGATAGCACAACGATGATAATCAGAATAAAAATAAAAAGAATCTTAATTCTTCGATTGTGGTAAGAAATCCGCATTTAAATATATCGGGACAATATTAAGACTTTTTCTCAAAATATAATTCTTCTTTACTTTCTCTCTTCTTGATCAGCACTACATCCCCGGGCTTAAATGTCCCGGCGATAACCTCTTCTGCCAGAGGGTCTTCCACATATCTCTGGATTGTCCTCTTCAATGGTCGAGCTCCAAATACAGGGTCAAATCCTTTCTCAATCAAAAATTCTTTAGCGGGTGGGGTGAGCTCCAGTTCCAGCCCCTGTTCTTTCACTCTTTTCTGAACCTCAGAAAATTCTATATCCACTATTTCTGCCAGATGTTCTTTCTCCAATGGCCGGAACACAATAATCTCATCTACCCGGTTTAAAAACTCCGGTTTAAATGTCTTTTTTACCTCCTCCAGCAACCTTTCTTTCATGGTCTGATAATCCATCATTTGAGAATCTTTCTCCACCTTAAATCCTATAGATCCCTGTTTTCTCAATAAAGAAGCACCGACATTAGATGTCATTATCAGAACAGTATTTCTAAAATCCACTCTGCGGCCGAAACTGTCTGTCAACCTTCCATCCTCCATCACCTGAAGAAGGATGTTAAAAACATCAGGATGGGCTTTTTCTATCTCGTCCAGAAGTACCACAGAATAAGGCCTCCTTCTTATTTTCTCTGTAAGCTGGCCACCTTCTTCATAACCAACATAACCTGGAGGAGCGCCTACTAGACGAGAGACATTAAACTTCTCCATATATTCCGACATGTCAAGCTGAACAAGTGCATCTTCATCTCCGAAAAGATACTCTGCAAGCACACGAGCCAGAAGTGTTTTACCCACACCAGTCGGCCCCAGGAATATAAAAGTACCGATGGGTCTTCTAGGGTCTTTAAGTCCCGCCCGTGACCTTCTTATAGCTCTGCTTATTGCCTGAATAGCCTCATTCTGTCCCACAACTCTCCTCTTTAATTCCTCTTCTATACGCAGTAACTTCTCACTTTCTGTCTCTTCAAGTTTGGTAAGGGGAATACCAGTCCATTTGGATACGATAACCGCTATATCTTCCGGAGTCACAACCGGTTGTTCTTCTACTTTCTGCCTCTCCCATTCTTTCTTTTTCACCTCCAATTGCTTCTTAAGTTCTCTTTCCTGGTCTCTGAGTTTGGCAGCGTGTTCGAAATCCTGGCCTTTTATCGCAGCTTCTTTCTCTTTTCGGATATTCTCCACCTCCTCTTCAAGTTCTTTCAATCCCGGAGGAATAGTGAGAACCGATAACCTAGCCTTGGCACCTGCCTCATCAATTAAATCAATTGCCTTGTCAGGTAAAAACCTTCCTGTGATATATCTGTCTGAAAGTTTCACCGCTGCCACCAGAGCTTCATCTGTAAATTTTACTCTATGATGGGCTTCATATTTATCTCGCAATCCCTTAAGTATCTCAATTGTCTCCTCCACTGTAGGAGGATCAACCATTATCGTCTGAAATCTTCTTTCCAGAGCAGCGTCTTTCTCTATATACTTGCGATATTCATCGAGAGTAGTAGCCCCGATACACTGGACTTCTCCCCGAGCAAGTGCAGGTTTCAGAATATTGGAGGCATCAATGGCACCCTCTGCTCCTCCAGCTCCTACTAAGGTATGGAGTTCGTCTATAAACAGAATGACATTTTCTGACTTCTTTATCTCATTCATAACCGCCTTTATCCTCTCTTCAAACTGGCCCCGATATTTAGTCCCTGCAACCATCAAAGCCAAATCCAACGCTACTATTCTCTTATTTCTCAAAATTTCAGGGACTTCTCCTCTAACTATCTTCTGAGCAAGTCCTTCCACAATGGCTGTCTTTCCCACACCTGCCTCTCCTAAAAGCACAGGATTGTTCTTAGTCCTCCTGCATAGAATCTGCATTACCCTTTCAATTTCGTTCTTTCTCCCTATTACGGGATCAAGTTTCCCCTCCCGGGCGAGGGAGGTTAAATCTCGCCCAAAGGCATCAAGAGCAGGGGTTTTACTTCTTCCAGGAGCAGTTCCAATTCCACCCACAGGGTTGGAAGGTGCCCCCAGTATATCCATTATCGCCTCTCGCACCCTACCGAGGTCCAATCCCAGATTTGTCAAAACCTGGTAAGCAACTCCTTCTCCTTCTCGTATTAAACCCAGAAGAAGATGCTCTGTTCCTATGTAATTATGCCCCATAGAATTGGCTTCATCCATTGCAAGTTCAATGGCCTTTTTTGCCTGAGGAGTAAAAGGAATATCTCCAGACATTACACTTGCAGGTCCCGGATGGACGAGTTTTTCTATCTCCATTCTAACCTGAGCCAAATCCAATCCTAAACTTTTCAATACTGTCGCCGCTACTCCTTCTCCTTCTCTTATCAACCCCAAAAGTAGATGTTCGGTGCCGATATAATCATGATTAAATCTCTTGGCCTCCTCCTTAGCCAGAATTATCACCTTTCTCGCTCTCTCAGTAAATCTATTGAACATATTCTATACCTCCTGTCCTAATCTTTTTCTTATCAACTCCGCTCTTTTTATATCTCGCTCTTTCATCGTCAACTTCTTTCCTTCAATTTTTTGAAGATGTGCTGGCTGAATTAACAAAAGTAATTCGTTAATATTTCGAACATCGGTATCAATGATACCAAGCTCTTTTCCTAATCTCAAGTTAGAAAGGAGTTCAATTGCTTCCTTACTGTTCATTATCCGGGCATATTTAAGCATTCCATACGACCTGTAAATCTGATCGTCCAAAGTAAATCTATCCTGAGTATAAACTTTCTCTCTCGCCTGACGTTCATAGCTTATAACCTGATCTATAACCTTAAGGAGATTTTCCACTATTTCCTCTTCAGACCTTCCTAAAGTCACCTGGTTAGAAATCTGGAAAAAATTTCCACTTGCTTCAGTTCCTTCACCGTAGAACCCCCGGGTTGTAAAACTCAATTTAGCAATAGTATTTACCACATTGGCAATCTGTTTCGTGAACACCAACAGAGGAAGGTGAAGCATGACCGATGCCCTTAAACCTGTACCGGTATTAGTGGGGCAGGCAGTGAGGTATCCCCATTCATAAGAAAAGGCATAATTTAACCTCCGAGCTAACTGAGCATCAATCCTGCGAGCAATATCCAGTGCAGAAAGTAATGAAAGCCCTGACTCCAATACCTGAAGTCTGATATGGTCCTCTTCATTAATCATAATTGAAATTATCTCCTGATCTCCTATCACACAAGCCTTATAAGGCCCCTTCTCCACCAGTTCCCTGCTCACCAGATGTCTCTCTAGTAAAAAATATTTGTCCAGATCGGGTAATTCTGAGATATCAACCCAGATTCCATTCTTTAGTTCTGGTATGTCAAACAACGCTTCTTTTACAATTTCATATACCTCTTTTTTCTTAGACTCATCAGCCCAGTGATAAAAAGGTAACCCCTTCAAATTCCTGGCAAATCTTACTCTGCTGGATACCACTATATCTGAATCCTGTCCAGTTCCTTGAAGCCAGGCACCAAGTTGATTCAATAGCTGGTCTATTTTATTCTTCTTTTCCATCTTTACTCTCTCTGTTTTTATTCCTTTCCAACTCTTTTATCTTATCCCTGATCTCTGCCGCTCTTTCATATTCCTCTCTTTCGATTGCCTGCTGGAGCTGTTTTCTTAACTCCTGCAGTTCATCTCTGACGAGTTCATATTCCTCTGTCTGAGGACCTTCTCCTACATATCTGGCGGAACCATGAATTCTCTTCAACAGCGAAGGGACATTCTTTTTAAACGCTAAATAACACTCACTGCAGCCAAATTTCCCCACACGTTTGAAATCCTCATAGGTCATCCCGCAATTTTCACATTTCAGTCCTACATCCTCCTTTATCTCCAACCCTGAGCTTAAATCCGCAAGACCAGCCAGCAAATCAGCAATTCCAAAATGCTGCTCCATCTGTGCTCCTTTTTCCCGGGCACATTCTTCACAAAGGTGAAGCTCTGTGACTTTGCCATTTATAATTTCTGTAAGATGAACCGTGGCTTCTTTCTTCCCGCAGATATCACAAAGCATAATTCTACCTCCTTCTAATAAACCGCTACTCCATCCCTGATTGTCAGTTCCCGAAAGTCCTCTATAAGTTGAAGGGTGATTTTCCCTGGCTTACCATTCCCGATAACTCTCCCATCTATTTTTACCACCGGTACGATCTCAGCAGCAGTACCGGTCAAGAAACATTCCTGAGCATTATAAAGGTCATATCTTGTTATCACATCCTCTTTAACCTCAATTCCCTTTTTGCGGGCAAGTTCTATCACAGTATCTCTGGTAATCCCCTTTAAAGCACCAAGATAAGCCGGAGGGGTGAGAAGAACATTTTCTTTCAATATAAATATATTATCTCCTGTACACTCCACTACCAGCCCGTCATGATTTAACATAACTGCTTCCTGATATCCGGAATTTATAGCCTCAATTTTTGCCAGGATATTGTTGAGATAATTAAGGGACTTTATCTGAGGATTAATCGCTTCTGGTATATTTCTCCGGGTAGGAACAGTTATAATCTCCATACCTTTCTCATAAAGTTCCTGAGGGTAAAGTACTATTTTATCAGTAATTATCACCACATTAGGATTCTTACACTTCCGGGGGTCAAGTCCTAAATCACCTTCTCCCCGGGAAACCACAACCCTTATATAAGCATCCTTAAGGTTATTCGCCTTCATAGTTGCAATAACCGCCTCCTGCATTTTCACTTTGGCTAATGGAATCTCCAGCATAATCATATGAGCAGAACGATAAAGGCGGTCAAGGTGTTCTCTCAGCTTAAAAATTATACCATTATAAGCTCTGATACCCTCAAAAACCCCATCTCCATATAAGTAGCCATGATCAAATACTGAAATCAAAGCAGATTCTTTATCTACCAGTTCTCCATTTAAGTATACCTTCATACACTGCCTCCTTTTTCACTCAAAATGCCATCTTTAATATAAAACTCCCGTTTCGCCCACCTGGCAACTTCCGAATCATGAGTAACAATTATTATCGTGGTTCCTTTTTTTCTGTTAATATCCTGCAATAATTTTAACACCTCTTTTCCAATTTGGGAATCTAAATTTCCTGTGGGTTCATCGCATAAAAGCAGTTGGGGTTCAGTAATAATAGCACGGGCAATTGCCGCTCTTTGCTGTTCTCCTCCTGATACCTGATTGGGATAATGTCGAGCCCGATTTTCCATTTTAAAAAAAGATAATAACTCACCTGCCATATTGAAAGCCTGACTTTTATCCTTTCCCTGAATTAAAAGTGGTAAGGCCACATTTTCCAGAATTGTAAGTTCGGGGATAAGATGATAAAACTGAAACACAAAACCCATATTCTTATTTCTCAAACTGGAAAGCTCATCATCGTTAAGATAATAAATATCTTCCCCGTTCAACAAAACTTTCCCTTCTTCCGGTCTCTCCAATCCCCCAATTATGTGAAGCAATGTAGATTTACCGGCACCAGAAGGCCCTCTGATGGCTAAAAACTCGCCTCTGGATATCCTGAGGGAAATCCCCTTCAGAACATGGAGTTTAAAATCTCCCGCCTGATAGTATTTATGTAAATTCACTACTTCTAAAATCATTCGTATCTCAATGCAATAACAGGATCGAATCTGGAAGCCCTGAGAGCAGGATAAATTGTAGATATAAAAGTGATTACAAAGGCACTTCCAACTATTAAAATGAAATCCTCCACTGTAGGAGCCACAGGTAGTGTATCTATGTAATATATATCTGAAGGAAGTCTTATAATAGGATAGGTTTTTAAAATATATATCAACAGTTCACCAACAATTGCTCCCAAGATAATTCCCAATCCTCCGATAACCAGCCCCTGAAATATGAATACCCTGCGGACATCTCTAGCCTGCATCCCAATTGCCCTCAAAATACCGATGTCTTTAACCTTCTCCACAACCGACATTATTAAGATGCTGGAGATATTAAATGAAGCCACCAGAACAATCAAGCATAGAATTATAAACATCGCAGTTTTCTCCAGTTTAAGTGCTTGAAATAAATTCTTATTTAAATCCATCCAAGTAAGAATATAATAATCAAACCCCAGGATGGATTGTAATCTTTCTTTGAGTAATTTTGCCCGATAAGGGTTGGTGACTTTGAGTTCCAGCGCAGTGAAACCACCTATTTCAAAAATCTGCTTGGCTTTATTCAAATTTATATAAACAAGTGACAAATCGTAATCGTACATTCCACTCTCAAATATCCCACAGACCTTAAATTTATAAGACCTGAGATTGTAAGGAATTAAAACTGTAATCTCAGAACCTATTTTTAAATCTAACTTCTCGGCCAAGACATTACCCACAACTATTTCATCCTCATTTATCCCACTGAGCTTTGTCTTAAGATAACTACTCAGATTGGTAACCAGTTTCTCCCTTTTTAAATCCACACCTTTAAGAAAAATATTTATGACATTATCTTGCGTTATTATATTGGCATTACCCAGAATTACAGGGGAATAATCTTCAATCTCTTTCGATTCAAGTTTTGTTGTCAAAAAATAATAATCGTTATCCGATATATAGGGGTCTTTTTTAATCATCAGCGCAGAATTAACTCCAAATATCTTTTCCTGTAGATCCTTATCAAAACCGTTCATGACCGCAATCACAACCAGAAGAGCCATTACTCCAATGGCTACCCCCAGAATTGTAATCAACGAGATTAATTTAAAAAATCGTGCCTGTTTTTTGGTCAAGAATCTTCTTGCTAACCAGAATTCCAGAATCATTGATTGGACTCAGGTTTAAGAAGAGGAAAGAGCAAAACCTCTCTTATAGAGGTGGTATTGGTTAGAAGCATAACCAGCCTATCAATACCAATTCCCAACCCTCCAGCAGGAGGCATTCCGTACTCCAGCGCCTCCAGAAAATCATAATCTATGAGTTTAGATTCCTCCTCTATTTTTATTTTCTCCTCAAACCTTCTCCTCTGCTCCACAGGGTCATTAAGTTCACTGTACGCATTGGCTATTTCCATTCCAGATATAAAGAGCTCAAATCGTTCTACTAACTGAGGATTATCCTCTTTGCTTTTAGCCAACGGAGAAAGCGCTTTAAGGTGATCAATTACAAATACCGGGTCTTTACCTATCTGGGTCTCGATATACTCCTCACATAATTTCAGAACCTGAGAACGAGATAATCTATCCAGTTTCTTGCCCAACCTCTTCTCAAGTATTTCTCTCAGTTTTTCGATATCCAAATCTTTCTCTCCCAGAATTTCCGGAAAACTCACTCTTTTCCATGGAGTTTTAAAATTCAGAATCTCTTCCTGATATTCAAATTCCAGAGAACCTTTCACCTCATCAATCACATAACACAAAAGTTCCTCACACAGGTTCATCATATCCTGATAATCAGCGTATGCCCAGTAAAGCTCAAGCATTGTGAATTCTGGATTATGACGAGTGGATATTCCCTCATTGCGGAAACTGCGATTTATCTCATAGACTTTTTCAAAACCTCCGACCAAGAGTCTCTTCAGATAGAGTTCAGGGGCTATTCTCAAATAAAGCTCGAGGCCATAGATTTCGTGATAGGTCTTAAATGGCTTACCCGCGGCACCTCCAGGCACTTTATGGAGCATCGGAGTCTCAACTTCCATAAATCCCCTTTTATCCAGAAAACTCCGAATAAGATTTACAACCTTACTGCGGATCAAAAATATCTTCTTTACCTCATCATTCATTATCAGATCAAGATATCTCTTACGATATCTCAATTCAGTATCCCGAAGCCCGTGCCATTTTTCAGGTAAGGGAAGTAACGATTTGGAAAGGAGTTTAAACTTCTCAGCCAGCACTGTAGGCTCAGCTGTTCGGGTCTTAAATGTTCTTCCTTCTACTCCAATGATATCTCCAATATCTATATAATCAGCAAACATCTGGAATTGATTTTCCCCAATTATGTCTTTTTTGAAGTATACCTGAATTTTACCACTGTGATCTTTCATATCAATAAATGCACTTTTCCCGTGCTCTCTTTTTGCCATGACTCTGCCTGCAATTTTGACTTTTTTATCCTCCTCCCAGTTATTCACAATAGCCCCTATCTTATCCACAGGGAGATAGCGATGGGGATAAGGATTGATGTTCTCCCTATGGAGTTCTCCAATCTTTCTGAGTCTGTTTTCTCTGAGTTCGTCTAACATCGGGAATCTTTTGAATTTTAACCTCTCCCCTCGTCTATGTCAACTTTTCTGTAACCAGTTCAAAAATAGAAGTTCGTTTTTAAATTATCTACTGGCATCTTCTTACTTGATTATATCAGAACTTCTGTTATATATTATCTATGGAGGGTGAGATGAAATTGCGATTTTCTCTGATAATATTTCCCTTGGCTATATTTCTTACAGATTACTGTTGGGCACGGAGAATAAGAATTTCTGATTTTCCCTTCTCTCAGAAACTAATCACAATCCACGATGAAGAAGCATCATCTACTGAAAGGATTCACCTCAGAGTAAGTATCGCAAAAGTGTTTCAGGATTGGGGCAAATATCCAGAAGCAATAACATACTATTCTCAGGCAATTGAACTTGCGAAAGCGATTGAAAACAGAGGCTATTACATAGAGGAACTTTTAGCCCGTAGTTATGAAAACAGGGGCAAGTGCAAATGGGCTCTCAGACAATTTGAAGATGGAATTGATGACATCTATCATGCTATCGACGGCTATATTCAGATTGAACAATATCCCAAAACGTGGCAGATATTTAAAGAATATGAGACCCTCTATACCTCATGGTTAAAATCAGACCAGGGCCCTGAATACCTTACAGCGGGAATATCTCTTCTGAGAAAAATCCTTCCGTTACTGGAAATTAACGCTGAAACATTAGGGATAAGCGATCCCGAAAATTTCCTAGGTAGAAGGTATATCTACATTGCTATGGGCTATAGAAAAATCGGAGATTTTCATAATGCTGGGAAAATGTTTCAAAAGGCAGGAGAAAAACTTAAAGAAAAAAATCCTCTTCTGGCAATGGTTAACTTCCTGGGAGCAGGAGAATGTTTCCAGAAGGCAAAGGAATCCAATTATGCCTATAGTGCCTATTTAGAAGTGAAAGGTATCCTTCTTCCCTTAGAACAATCTGAACAGTTACCGGAAATGCTCGAAAAATTACAGAAGCACCTTCCTCTTTTAATCTTGATGCTTGATTTTCTGAAAGAAAAATTTCCTAACCGTGAGGAAAAATTTATAAAAAAACTCGAGATATGGATAAACAGTATTAGAGAATAAACATACAATCTCCGTAAGAAAAAAATCTGTATTTTTTTTCTATTGCTTGTTTGTAGGCAGATAATAAAAATTCTTTTCCACAAAATGCTGATACTAAAAGAAGAAGGCTTGTTCTGGGAAGATGAAAATTGGTAATTAAGGCATCTATTATTTTAAATTTATATCCGGGATAGATAAATAATTCGGTCATTCCTTTTCCAGCAATCACCTCATAACCACGAGATGTTGTTATCGCCTGTGATTCCAGAACCCTCACCGTAGTTGTCCCCACAGCTATAATTCTGTTGCCTTTAGATTTAAACTCATTTATCTTCTCAGCAGCCTCCTCTGAAATTTCAAAATACTCTCTATGCAGTTTACCACTTATAAGTTCACTATGTGAGATAGGTTTAAAAGTAGCATAACTTATATGTAAAATTACATCTGTAAACTGGATTCCTTTATTTTTTAAGTTCTCAATTAAACGCCGGGTGAAATGCAAACCTGCTGTGGGTGCTGCAACCGAACCTGGCTTATAGGCATAAACAGTCTGATACCTCTCGCGGTCTTGTTCTTCGTCTTCCCTCTTGATATATGGAGGTAAGGGAATTTTTCCGTATTCGTAAAGATAAGTTAATAGATCCGGAAACTCAAATTTTATCCTGTGGATATCCTGGCCTTTTCCTAAATATATTACGCTTCTATCTCCAGGTAAAAGAATTCTCTCTCCCGGCTTTAATCTCCCTCTACACTTAACCAATGCTGGCAATTCAGAATCACTGGAAGAAAAAACTTGTAAGGGTAAAATCTCTACCTTCCCTCCTGTGTGTTCACGGTATCCAATCAACCTAGCAGGGACAACTTGGGAGATATTTCTCACCACCAAGTCTCCGGTGTTGAGATAATTGATAATTTCATAAAAGTGACGGTGAGTAATTCTTCTATTTTTTCTATCCAGAACCATAAGGCGAGACATCTCTCTGTCAGAGGCAGGATACTTAGCAATTAGTTCTTTGGGAAGAGTATAGTGATAATCCTCTAAGTTTACATTTATCATCTTTTTTCCCAGATGATTTTTTTAACCTCCGCTCCAGGATAGTAATATTTTAAAATCTGCTGAAAATTATATCCTTTTAAAGCCATTCCATACGCTCCCCACTGGCATAAACCAACACCATGTCCCCAACCGTATCCTGTAATGTAAAGCCATTTCCCTTTGATTCTCAATAGAAATCTCCGACTCCGCAAGATATTTAGCCCTACTATCTTCCGAAATTTACTGGCATTAATCGTATACACCTTACCATCTGCCTTCATCTCTATGCTCTTAACAAATCCAGTATCGTATCTTTCCTTAACCCTGATATCCTGAATCTTCTCCACTTGATATCCAGCCCGGATAAAAATCTTCCGAAGTTTACCCAGAGATATTTTTTTCTTCCAGCGATAATGAGGCGAGAGGCGACAGAAATTGCAGGCCACTCCTTTAAGGGGAGGAATGTCTATATTCCAGAGATGACTGGCAGAGTCAGTATGTCCCCCACAGGTAGAATGGTAAAACGCAGGTAGTATTTCCCCATTGTAAAAAAGCACCAGCCCTTCAGTTTTTCTAATTGCTCTTTTCACCTTCCACCTCTCACCCCACCTCCCCCCATATACCTGAGAGTAGACATCGGCTGTGAGGTCATAATTCTTATCCTTATTCACCTTCTTCATGTACAAAGCATAACTCCTGGAAACCACTGCCTGAGCCATCAGAGCTTGAATAGGCCACCAGTGTGCCACTTCATAATTAAGTACACCTTTAAGGTAGTCCTCTATGGAAATTACATTTACCACCGTGAGATTGCCTTTTTCATTTATAAATCTTACTTTTCCTCGATATGGTCTACCATTCAAATAAATATATCCGTCTTTAGCAGGAATAATTTCTATTCCGAAGACCTGAAATTTCCTGCTACCTAATTTAATACCATCCTCAATTGCTCTGACCTCTGTATTTAAATTTCTACCTCGGGTTAAAATCTGATGAGTATAGGGTAACATAATCTGGTAATTCCCCCTGACTTTGGTATTGCATTTCTGGACCTTAATCAATACCCCTATCCTTAGACTGTCATCACCTGGGAAACAAATCCGGGATAGAAGAAGAAAAGAAGAGAAAAGAAAGATGAATATCTTTTTCATTTTCTGGAAAGCAAGTTCAAAATGATGCTCAGAATTATACTTATAATTATAGATGTGGTAATGGGGAAATAAAAACTGAAGTTTTTCTTCCTGACTATAATATCTCCGGGGAGTTTTCCTAAAAAGGGAATTTTTTCAAACAATAAGAGCAGAACTCCTAATCCAATTATAATCAATCCTACTAAAATTAGAAATTTTGCTACATAAGAAAAATAACCCATAATTTAAATATTAAAGCATCAAATGCCAAAAATCAAGGAAAGAGAACCAACAACAAATGAAAATTCCTGAATTAACCTACATTTACCTCTATACTATATACTATCTGCTATTTGCTCAGTTTCCGGTATCTTTCCCACTCACTGAAGATACACCCGCAGTAATTCTGGCGGTAGAGGTTTAACTCCTTGGCAATTTTTCTGCCCCGGGAATAGAATCTTCTGAAATTACTAAAAATAAACTCCACTCCATATTTTTCACCTGCAAGTTCTCCCAATTGTTTTAATTTCTCCTGATCCTGGTAGGGACTGACTAAAAGTGTAGAGGTAAATAACGGGATATTATTCTCCTTAGCAAATTGAGCCGTTTTTTCCAATCGTAACTGCCAGCAAGAATAACATCTATACGGAGGATCGAACTTCTCTCCTATAGCCCGGAAATATTCCCGAGGGTCATAATCAATATAGTGGACTTTAATCTCAGGCATGGTAGATACATATTCTTTTAAACTTTGCTGACGGCGTTTAAATTCATCTAAAGGATGAATATTGGGGTTATAAAATAGCCCCTCAATTTTATATTCTCCCACCTCTTCTAAAGCCAGTAAAGAGCCCGCCAGGCAGGGAGCACAACAGATATGAATTAGAATTCTGGCCATTTAAAATTACAGCAGAGTATTATGGTATTTAATCCCTAAATGCTTGTAAGCCAGCTCGGTCGCCTCTCTTCCTTTCCTAGTCCGCTTCAGAAGCCCTATTTTGAGAAGATAGGGCTCAATGACATCCACAATCGTATCCGGTTCTTCATTGAGAGTCGCCGCCAGAGAATCAATCCCTACAGGCCCCCCCCTGTATTGCTGAATTATAGTCAACAACACCTTTCTGTCCAGATTCCCCAAACCAAGATTATCTATCCCCTCCTGATGTAATGCCTGATGCACAATTTCTACTGTAATCTTGCCATCCGCTTTTACCTGAGAATAATCCCTTACTCGACGTAGAAGTCTATTGGCAATCCTGGGAGTACCTCGCGATCTGCGAGCGATCTCCAATGCCGCTTCTTTCTCAATAAGTATCCCCAGAAGGCCTGCAGAGCGAGTTACTATAAGACTCAACTCTTCTGGAGTATAGAAATCGAGGTGATAGTACATTCCGAATCGGGCTCTTAAAGGTGCGGATAGTAATCCTGAACGAGTAGTAGCACCTATCAACGTAAATCTTTTAAGATGGAATTTTATTGTTCGAGCATAAGGACCTTTATCAATTATAAAATCTATTTTAAAATTCTCCATCGCCGGATATAAAAACTCTTCTATAGTTTTGGACAACCTGTGAATTTCATCTATAAATAACACATCTCCTTCATTAAGATTTGTAAGTATACCCACCAGATCTCCTGCCCGTTCAATTCCCGGGCCTGATGTGGTGATAATATTTGTTCCCATCTCATGAGCGATTAT
>NATI01000012.1 GCA_002085265.1 Candidatus Omnitrophica bacterium 4484_49
CTATTTTACCTGCATTTTCCAGACGATGGATGGTGCATTTAGGAACATACGCACTCTCATTCTCATGCAGAAATTTCTCCATTTCACCAATTTTTATCTTAGCCATTCCTTTTATAACTACCCAGTGTTCACTGCGATGATGGTGAAGCTGTAAACTTAATTTCTCTCCAGGCTTTACCAGGACATGCTTTATCTTATACCGTGGTCCCTCCTCCAGAATTTTAAAACTTCCCCAGGGCCGATATTGAATTTGATGCTCCTTAACTTCTTTCCTGCCTTCTTTTCTCAATTCCTCCACAAGGTGTTTCACCCCTTCACTGTGGTTGAGGGGAACTATTAAAAGAACATCCCCTGTCTCCATAACGAGCATATTCTCCAGTCCAAAACCAGCAACTAATCTGTCCTCACTATACATAAAACAGTTTCTACACTTTTTGATATGAACATTGCCAATTGTCACATTCCCCTCGTTATTCTTCTCCAGGATATTATAAAATGCCGAAAAAGAACCTATATCGTTCCAATATACTTCCTGTAAAGGAACAACTACTGCCCGAGATGTCTTTTCAATTACGGCTTTATCTATTGGGATAGAAGGTAACCTGTAAAAATTTTCCCAGAATTCCTGAACCTCACAGGACATCAATTTCTTCAGTTGAGGATAAAGTTTTGAAATCTCTTCTCTTATGGTGTTCAGGTGGAAGCAGAACATTCCAGAATTCCAGAAAAATTTCTCGGACATAAGATCCTGAATTGTATCTGGAGAAGGCTTCTCTATGAACTGCTCAACCTCAAAAACTTTTTCACTCAACACTTTTCCTGTCTTTATATGCCCATACCCTGTCTTGATGCCCTGAGGTAATATTCCAAAAAGAACAATTTTTCCCCTCTGAGCCCATTCTTTAGCAAGTTCTAAATAGCAATTTAACTTTTCAACTGGCTTGATTACATGGTCAGATGGAAAAACATATATAATTTCATCTTCCAAATTGGAATTCAAAAGGCTATTCAGAACCGCAAGCAGGGCTGGAAATGTATTTTTATTTTCAGGTTCAAATATCATTTGAGGCAAAGGTGTATTTTGAGGAAGAATTTTTGTCAAATCAGAAATAACAGGAAATTTATATTTAGCATTAGTAGAGATGATAATATCGTTAACCTGAAAGAATGTAAGCAATCTTAAAACCGTCTCCTGAAAGAAAGAATAATGGGAATTTAATTTTATAAATTGTTTAGGGAAATCTTCCCGAGATAATGGCCACAATCGTGTTCCGCTTCCCCCAACCAGAACAACTGCTTTCATAATTTTATAACCTCCTCAAATGTTTTAGTAAGGAACTCACTATCATTAACTTTTTTATCTGAAATATCAATTCTACCTATCACCTTGCCCTGTTCATTTTTTATTAACTGTTCCATTTGTTTAAAGCACCGGAATCTTCCCACTCCACTTCCGTAAGTAACAAATAGAAAAAATTTCTTATCCTTACAATTCTCAATCAGTTTCAAATATTTTCTTATTGCCGGCACCGGAGAAAATGCCCATACACCAGACCCCACAAATATTAAATCATATCCTGAGAGATCAAATATTATTGGTGGTTTTAAATTTACATCTGCCTTTAAGAATGCCTGTTTCGCCTGAATAAAAAAATTCCTGCTTTCATTCTCTGGAAGTAAACGCTGAATATCAACATCATTTCCTCTGTCTTTCAGAAACTTTTCCAATGCCTGTGCTACTTTTTTAGTATTGCCAGTAAATGAATAATAAGTTATCAAAATCTTCATATTCTCCTCCAGCTTTTAGGATAAATGAAATTCAAAACCCCGGTAATAAAAAATCCAATTATTCCTTTATACATCTGGTTATATTTAACATTTCCTATCTCAAATACAAAATGAGCGTCGCTCCCTGCCACCATCTTGAGATTATACTTGTGGGCAATTTCTTCTATTTTTTTCTTTCTAAAATTAATAAAAAAACTTCTGCCATTATAAAGCTCTATATAATCAGCATGGGGAGCCACCTCTTCCAGTTTATATTTTCTTCTTGTTTTGCGAATGCTTCCATAGGGATGAGGAATCAAAATCTTACCTCCCTGATTCTTTATCTCTTTAATTACCTCCTCCAATTTTCGAGATTTTATTTCCTCTTTCAAACCCAACCCTACGATCTCTCCTCTATCTGTTTTTATCTCAGCACCCGGAACAACTTCAATATTCAACCCCTTTCTAAAAGCATACTCGGCAGCGATTTTACCCCCTTTGATTGTATCGTGGTCTGTGATACAAATCTTACGCAGACCTTTCTTAACCGCATTATCCACAACCCGATAAGGCGAACTTATGGAATCCCGGGAATAGATAGTATGAATATGCCAGTCCTCACGGTCATTCATAGAACCTGGAAATAAGGTCTTCCCAGAGTCCCTGAGTTTTTAATATCAATTCTACAACTTCTCTCACCGCCCCTCTACCACCATTATGCTGTGTTATATAATCCACGCACACCTTTACCTCCTGAGGGGCCTCAGGCACAGTAATTGCCAAGCCTACTTTTTTTAACACCCCAATATCTATAAGGTCATCACCCATATAGCAGACTTCCTCATCTTTCAGATGGAATTTCTTCTTTATAATCTCATAACTTCTAATCTTGCGATGAGAATTGTGGTAGACCTTGCTGACTCTAATCTCCTTTGCTCTCCTTTTAAGAATAGAAGATTTTTTGGCAGTAAGTATACACGATTTTCTTCCCGCCTCTGCCCACAGAAATAATCCCACGCCATCATGAACATCGAAACTTTTTATCTCATCACCATAATCTCCATAATAAATTCTGCCATCAGTAAGAATACCATCTGCATCCAGAAGTAATAATTTAATCTTCTTTGCCTTTTCCTGAATATCAGGCGTAAACATCATATCAAACCTACCTTTAATAAATCCTGAATATCCACAAGACCCAAAGGACGGTTGTTTTTATCCACTACTATAAGTTCATCTATTTTATATTCCTGCATTATTTTGCCTGCCTCCACTGCCAGTTTTCCCTCATAAATAACCTTGGGATTGGCTGTCATAACCTCTTTAATTTTTTTATCCAGTATATCTTCTTCTTTCTCCAACCACCTTCTGAGGTCACCATCTGTAAATACGCCTGCCAGTTTGCCTTCTTTGTTAACTACTGTTGCGGAACCTGCCCGCGCCTGTGTTATCTTGACTAAAACATCTTTTACCCTGGTATCCTCATCCACCACAGGATGAAATTCCCCTTTTCTCATTATATCTTCCACCCGCAATAACAACCTTTTCCCCAGAGTGCCTGCAGGATGAAAGAGAGCATAGTCATCTTCCTTAAATCCCTTGAGTTCTAAAAGGGCAATTGCCAGAGCATCTCCAATAGCCAGCATGGCAGTGGTGCTGGCTGTAGGAGCAAGATTAAACGGACAGGCTTCCTTTTCCACTTTAGCATTTATAACAACATCACTGTATTTTGCCAGCGTGGATTTGGGATTTCCGGTTATGGCTATAAGGCAAGCCCCTATCCTTTTAATTATGGGAAGGAATTTCGTGATCTCCTCTGTTTCTCCACTGTTAGAAAGCGCAATTACCACATCATCTCTGGTTACTCTTCCCAGATCTCCATGGACGGCTTCCGCAGGATGAAGCCATAAACTGGGTGTACCGGTGGAAGCCAGGGTGGCAGAAATCTTCTGAGCAATTATTCCTGCTTTACCCATTCCAGTAAGCACTACCCTGCCTCTGGTATTGTAAAGAAGTTCTATGGCTTTAATGTATGATTCATCCACCTTTAAATTCTGTATTGCCTGGCTTTCAATATCCAGAACCTGTTTTATTCTTTTAAGGATGGATTTGCTATCTTGCATGTTATTGCCTCTCTTATCCTTTTGGCCGAATTTATAATTTCAGGAAGAACATCAATAGATACCATGGTGGAAGCATCAGAAAGAGCATCGTGAGGATTTTCATGCACTTCCAGAAATAATCCATCCACTCCCACTGCCACTGCCGCTCTTACCAAATAAGGAACATATTCTCTCTCCCCACCACTTTCCTTCCCCCGAGATGGCAACTGCACACTGTGAGTGGCATCATAGATAACCACCAGTCCATCTTTCTGCATTCTGGGAATTGCCCGAAAATCATTTATAAGATAGTTATATCCGAAACATGTTCCCCTCTCCGTAACCATTATATTATTATTTCCCTGAGCATATGCCTTCTCTACAATCTTAATCATATCCCAGGGAGCCATGAACTGTCCCTTTTTAATATTCACAGGCTTTCCCGTTCTGGCTGCCTCCACTACTAAATCGGTCTGGCGACATAAAAAGGCAGGTATTTGAATTAAATCCAGAACCTCCCATACATATTCTACCTCCTGAGGAGTATGAACATCGGAGGTAATCATGATATTTAACTCTTTCTTTATATCTGCCAGCATTCTTATACCCTGTTTGAGTCCGGGGCCACGATAGGAATCTAAGGAAGTGCGATTTGCCTTATCATAACTGGCTTTAAAGATAAAATTAATATTCTCTTTCTCACTTAATTCTTTCAAAATTTTTGCTTCCTGATACAAAGAGTTATAATCTTCAATAACACAGGGACCAAGTATAAATAACAATTCACAATTTTCTCCCACTGATATATCTCTTATATGAACTTTTCTTTTCTTCATATCTAAAAACTAAACTCTTGTGAAAATATAGCATCAGAAGTAAGGTTTACACCTATTTTTCTTAATCCTGCTTCATCTCCGGGAGTAGGAATATGGGTAAGGTGGACCTCACAATTCTTCAGCGCCTTAAGTTTTTCCATCGCATATTGAGCAGAAGGATTTGTGGCTGCACTGATACTCAATGCAATTAAAGTCTCTTCCAGATTTAAACTTACAGATTTAGAATTTGTTATGTCCTGTTTAAAGCGAGCAATTGACTCTATTACTGAAGGTGAAAGGAGATGAATCTGATCTGGTATCTCTGCCAATATTTTTACAGCATTTAAAATCAAACTGGATGCTGCATGCATAAGAGGTGAGTTCTTTCCAGTAACAATCCTGCCATCAGGAAGTTCTATAGCCGCCCCACAATATACTCCTTTATTCCCTTTACCTTTATTTCTTGCTTCTTCGCTTGCCTTTCTTGCTGGTATAACTACAGTTCTATCTTCAGGTTTAAGATTAAGTTCTTCCATAAGCAGTTCTACTCTCTCAATGGTTTTCTTGTCTACAAGCCCTAACATGTATTCACATTTATACCGAAAATACCGCCGAATTATCTCCTGTTTTGCTGCTTCCTGAGCAACCTCATCATCAATTATTCCCACACTGCATCTGTTAACTCCCATATCTGTTGGGGAACAATAAACAGAATCCTTACCAGTTATTTTTTCTAAAATTCTTTTCAAAATAGGAAAAGTCTCCACATCCCTATTATAATTAACTGCTGTGACTCCATAAGACTGAAGATGATAAGGATCTATTAAATTATAATCACCAAGATCCGCAGTTGCTGCCTCATAAGCGATATTTACAGGATGTTTTAAAGGTAAATCCCAAATAGGAAACGTTTCAAATTTGGCATAGCCGGCTATATTACCTCTTTTATACTCATGATAAAGCTGAGAAAGACAGGTAGCCAGCTTCCCACTTCCAGGCCCAGGGCCTATAACTACCACCAAAGGTTTGTTGGTAGGGATAAAATCATTTGCTCCATATCCCTGCTCACTGACTACAAGGTCTATATCCGTAGGATATCCCTTGGTATAAGAATGAGTATATACCCTGATATTTCTTCTCTCCAGTTTTCTTTTAAATATTTCAGCGGGTGCCTGACCTTCAAATCTTGTAATCACAACTGCTGAAACTTCCAGACCATAACTTTTAAGTTCTTCTATAATCCTCAAAGCATCAGCATCATAGGTAATTCCAAAATCTGCTCGCATTTTTCTTTTTTCGATATGTCCTGCATATATACACAAAATTATTTCCACTTGGTCTTTTAAATTCTGAAGAAGTTTAATTTTGACATTGGGATCATAACCCGGAAGTACTCTACTGGCGTGATAATCATAAAGTATCTTCCCCCCAAATTCCAGATATAACTTATTATTAAATGACTTAATCCTTTCCATAATTGCCTTACTCTGAGTCTGAAGATATTTTTCATTATCAAAGCCTATCCTTTTCATAATAATAAAACCTCCTTCACTTTTTCTAAATCTTCCGGAGTATCAACGCCCACACTTTCGTAATCTGTAATCTCAACTTTTATCTTATATCCATGCCACAAAAATCGCAACTGTTCCAGTTTCTCCTGCTTTTCTAGTGGCGAGGGTTCAAGTTCGGGATAGTATAACAGAACTTCTTTCCTGTAGCAATATACCCCTATATGCTTATATTTCTCTCCTTCAGTGGGGATTGGCTGGCGGGAAAAGTATAAAGCATAATTATCCTTATCAAATACCACCTTAACCACATTGGGGTCAGTATATTCCTGAGGGTTCTCTATTTTTTTTATCGGGGTCAATATCTGAATTTCAGAATCAGTCTTCATCATATTTACAAGATGGGCAAGCAATTCAGAAGAAATCAAAGGTTCGTCTGCCTGAACATTCAGAATTATCCTCCCTGAAATATTTTGAACTGCCTCAGCAATTCGGGATGTCCCTGAAGTATGCTCAGGAGAAGTCACAATTACCTCTGCCCCAAATGAATGAGCACAAGATTTAATCTCATCATCTGGAGTGGCGATGTATATTTTATCTATTGTGGGAACTGATTTAACCCGTTCATACACCATCTGCAATAAAGTTTTCTCCCCTATTTTTGCCAGCACTTTGCGAGGGAATCGGGTAGAACCAAGACGAGCAGGAATTATCGCCACTATCTCCATCTATTTATCTCCCTGATAAGTTCTTTTTTAGTAACAGTGGCGGTACCGATTTTTCCCACCACTATACCGGCAGCTTGATTTGCTATATAGGCAGCTTCGGGGAAACTTGCTCCTGAAGCCAAAGCCAAGGTGAAGCTGGCAACCACTGTATCTCCAGCTCCTGAGACATCATATACCTCTCTAGCCATGGTGGGGATATGAATCGGTTTTTTATTTCTTTGAAACAAACACATTCCTTTCTCACCCAATGTGATCAAGACAGATTCAGCAGATAGCCTCCGTAACAATTTTTCTCCTGCCTTCATCAGGTCCCTGTCGCTTCTAATCTCCATTCCCACTGCTGTTTCAGTTTCTGATTTATTAGGTGTAATTGCAGTCACATTCTTATAATACCGGAAGTGCTCCCTCTTAGGGTCAACGCTCACAATTTTTTTAAATTTTTTCCCAAGTTCTACTATATTTCTCACCAGATAAGGGACAATCCCCCCTTTCCCATAATCCTCAATAATCACAGCATCAACTTCCGAAATTCTATCAGATATGAACCTCAGTAATCTATTCACTAAAGATCTGGAGACAGGCTCCACGACTTCTCTATCTATCCTCACCACCTGCTGGGAATGGGCTATTACTCTTGTTTTGTGAGTGGTGGGACGTTCTTTAACCCTTATAATTCCTGAAATGTCCAGGTTCTTTTTCCTTAACTCTTCCAGAAGTATAGCACCGGCCCTATCCTCTCCGATAATTCCTACCACAATTGTCTGGCTACCCAGATCCTGGATATTGTGAGCGACATTACACGCTCCTCCCGGCATAAAAGATTCTCTTTCCACCCAGACAACAGGAACAGGAGCCTCAGGAGAAATACGGGAAACCTTTCCCCAGATAAACTGGTCAAGCATTAAATCCCCAACGACGAGGATCTTTTTATATCTAAATTTAGAAATAACTTCCCTAACTCTGGATTTATTCTTCAATATCCAGTCGGGAATTTTCATCGAAATCGCCATGGATAAAATGATACCATCTAAGTGGGGTTTATTCAAGAAAGTTGGAGTTACTTCAGAGCCACGATAACAGTCCCCACAACCGGGATATCGACATTTATCTGAGCAAGAAGGGGTATTTTTCTCCTATCGGCGGTAAACCACACCCAGGCAGTCCCTCTTGCCTTTTTTTTACCATTATAAGCTGTCACCTCTACCAAAACAGCATCAAATACTCCCCGCCTTCTCATTTCCAGCTTTCCCTGTTTGAGTATCTTCACTACTGTTTCCCATCTTTTAGTTCTATCTATTATATGGAAACGATATTCATCCCTATCCAGTTTTAGGGTCCGAAACTTATAGAAACATCCCACATAGTCATAGTCTTCATCCTCCAGGTTCTTTTCTTTTCTCTCCCCGTTTAATAGATTTATTTCCGTAATCTTTCCTCTATCATAGTCAAAATACAGTCCAAATTTGGCATGATACCTCCCTTCCTTTCTGTCCGCTTTAAATAGGACAGGTTTTCCAGTTTTAGAATCCAGATAGGAATGAAACTCATCCTGAACTCTGAAAATATATCTCAACACCTTATTAGTCTTTGCTCTCCCTATAATATGATAAACTTTTTTACCCTGATATTCCTCTATTCCCATATTCACAAACTCAATCTCCCCTACAGTCATTCCCAACCATTTTATATACCCACTAAACTTCTCTCCTACAAAATCATCAAGACTGCTCTCTTTAATTTCTATTTTCTCCTCCTCCCAGGCAGATTTATAAAGGGTGGGTCTGGTTACCCTAACACGGGGAGCACAGGATAGAGAAAATAACAGCAAAATTATAACTGTCTTCTTCATACCGCTATCCTTTCCATTTGCTGTTTGAAAATATCAAACACCTCATCTACGGTTATAGATTGTAAACATAAGAAGCCTTTTTGACAGTTATGAGCAAGACACTTCTGACAACCCACATCTCTCCACACTACAACTGCAGATTTGTTAAGTGGACCCCATCTGCGAGAAGAAAGCCCAGGTTGACTTCTCCCAAATATCACCACCAAAGGCTTCATTAAAGCATCCGCAATATGCATAGGGCCAGAGTCATTGGAGATAAAGAAACTGCATTTGGATATTAAAGCCACCAGCCTCCTCAAGGACAGATTTTTATAAATCACTGTTTTCTCACCCAATACCTGAATTATTTTCTCTTCCATATACCCCTCTCCCGGTCCAAGTATAAACATCACAGGAATATCAAAATTATACATTATTTTTTCAGCCAACTGTATGAAATTATCCAGAGGCCACAGTTTGGAAGGACAGTTTGCACCAGGATGAATTAAAACGAATCTATCTATTCCTCTCCTTAAAAGTTCATTTTCCACCCAGTTTTCTTCCTCAGGAGATACAGAAATTCTCTGAGGAAAATCTCTGTTTTTTACCCCCAACACCTCCAGAAGGTCAAAATTATACTGGGCTTCTGATTTTTCTCCCAGATGTTTTTTATGCTTGATGACCACATTATTTAAAACCCCCATCTTCCAGTCATAACCTACTCTCAAAGGGATACCTGCAAAAAACCCCGCCAGATGGACCCTATTTGTGGGATGAAAATTAATCATGACTTCAAATTTCTTACTTCTGATTTCCCCAACGAGTTTAAGGAAACCCAGAATTCCTCTATGTCTGCCAGTTTTATCCAGTGAGATAACTTCGTCTACATCAGGATTGCCTTTCAGAATATCCTCGGTGTATTTACTGCACATAAATCCTACATAAGCATTTGGCCAGGATGTCCTGACAGCGGTAATTGCTGGGGTTGTAAGTATTAAATCTCCTATTTTATCACACCTGGTCAGTAAAACTCGATGGAATCTGGTCTCAGGAACCTCTTTTTTCTCCAGAATTCTTTTCAACCAGTAAAACACCCACTCCGGCTTAACTGCTGTAAGACACCTTTTATCTCGAAATCTACACTGTGCTCTCTCACAGGGAGCACAGGGGAAATATCTTCGCACAACTGCAGAATTCCCCGCCAGTGGCCCGTACTTAATCTCATCGGTAGGCCCGAATATCGCCAGTGTGGGAGTATCTACTGCGGAAGCAATATGAAGGGCGGCGCTGTCGTTGGTAATAATGGCTCGGGCATTTTTTATCACCACCGCAAGTTGAGGTATAGAAGTTCTACCTGCAAAATTTTGAACATATCCATCGGTTTCAAACTGACTACAATACCTGTGTTCTGACTTTTCTCCTACAACAACTATCCCCTGCTGGGGATACTCCCGATGTATCAGGGCTATCAATTCCCTGAAATACTCTGGAGGCCAGGTCTTGGTCCAGCTTCGGGCAGCAGGAGAGATAACTATGTAATCGTTAAAATTTATATGATTTAAGACCTTCTCATCCTCAAGGCTCCATACCAGGCGAGGTTTAAACATCTTAAGCTCATCCCGAGTATAAAACTTTCTGAGAACGGAATTATGTCTCAGCCAGGCATGCGTCTTTGTATACCAGGGGCGAAAACTTCTCTTTGCCAGCAAGAAAGATATAAATGTATTCCTGAGGTCAAAGGCGAGGTCATAATTTTCATTTTTAAGACTTTTAAACAGACGGCGTTTTTCAGAGAAATCCGCCTTCTTGTCATAAGGGATTACCCTTCTTATCCTATGGTCAGAAGAGAATACATCTTTCGCCCTTCCCCCCACCAAAATATCTATAACTGCCCCCGGAAATTTCCTCGCAATAGGGTCTATTATGCCAGTGGTTAAAATACAATCTCCAACATTGCTGACGCCGAGGATTAAGATTTTCATTCCACTTCATGAACTTTAATAAAATTACTTTCGGAAACCTCCGTAAGAGGTAATCCAGCAACAAAAATTATCAGGTCTTTTTTCTGAAGTAATCCCTGATGTTTAAGTTCGGCAATTGCTGAATCCAAAAGTTCTTCAATAGATTCGGTATAAGGAGCCAGAAATGGTCTCACCCCCCAGATAAGGTTCATCTTATTTCTGATGAGGTTATTGGGAGTAAATGCGTATACGGGATAAGGAGGACGATACTTAGCTACCATCTGGGCAGTAAATCCACTGAAGGTAGCTACAATTATCGCACGGGGATTTAAATCGCAGGCCAACATACATACCGCATGGCCTAAAGCATCATATACCTCTGTACCTAACGGCTTTCTGGCCATAGCTAAATTTCTGTAATCTATACTGGCCTCCGTCTTTCTTATCACCTCCAGCATTACCTCCACTGCCTGAACTGGATACTTCCCAATCGCGGTCTCATCAGAAAGCATTACACAATCAGCACCATCATATATAGCGTTGGCAATATCCGAAACTTCAGCCCGGGTGGGGAAAGGATTTTCCACCATACTCTCCAGCATTTGAGTAGCGACGATTGAGGGGCGAGCATTCAAATGACAGAGAGAGATAATTTTTTTCTGAAGTACCGGAACCTCCTCTACTCCCATCTCCACTCCCAGATCCCCCCGTGCTACCATCACCGCATCTGCGGATTGAATTATACGGTCTATATTTCTTATAGCTTCTGGTCTTTCTATCTTAGCTATCACTCCCATGTGTTCTCCTCTGGTAGCCACTAAATCCCGAAGTTCAATCAAATCCTCCTCCATTGTGACAAACGAAAGTGCCAGCCAGTCGATATCCTCAGCAAAAGCCAGTTCAATCCCATCCTTATCTCTTTCGGTGAGAGGAGGAAATGGGAGTTTTGAATCCGGGAGGTTTATCCCCTGTCTGCTCTGCAAAATCCCCCCTCTTTTCACCTCAGCGATTACCTTTTCATCTTTTATTTTTTTAACTCTTAACTCTATTCGGCCATCAACCAGTAATATTCTATCTCCAGGCTTTACTATACCTTCGAAATTTTTAATCTCAATCGGAATGTCACCAGAAAGGCATTTCTCTTGCCGCGAGCATAAAGATACCTGATGTCCTTCTTTAAGGTGGATAAAACCACCTCGTATCTGTCCTACTCTGATTTTAGGTCCTGGCAAGTCCAGTAATATCGCAGGTTCAAACCCAACTTCGTGAGCAATTTTTCTTATGCGTTTAACCGTCTGTAAATGCTGTTCTCTATTGCCATGGGAAAAATTTAATCGGAAAACATCAACCTTAAGCTGGAGAAACTTTCCAATAACTTCATCGCTACTGGAAGCAGGACCAATAGTGGCAATAATTTTTGTTCTTCTCATTTAATAACCTCTTCTATTTTCTGCACACAATCTCCAATAGTAACTGGTCGTGTAAGACTTATCACCTGATTTACAGGATAAGGATAATCAAGCACAATCAATCGCATCTTTGTTGAATTTATGAATTTTTTAATTTGAGATAAGTCCTGTCCTTTACAATCTATAAATCCCAGCACAAAATCTTCCCCATCATTAACATCATCTATATCTTCCAGACACACTGACTGCACTTGTCTTTCCAGAAGTTCGGCTTTAAGATAACTCCGTAATTTCCATTCCTTGGAGATTATCAAAACTTTTCTCACTTATTTTTCAAATCCCCGGGCAGTATACCAAATAAAGTAAGGTCCTAAAAGGAACGAAGAGTAATAGGGGAAAAGAATAAAGGCTATAAAATTAGAAAGCCAGCCATTAAAAATTAAACCCAGTATAAAAATACCCATCGCTGGCGCCTGCCATAGGGCTCTGTAAACCTGAAGCGGGCTCATATTCTGAGTCTCCAGCTCTCCCATTGCGCCGGTTTTCCAGACAAAAGGTCTATTCTGAAGCTGCTTAATAAGATTTTGAACAAATGCCCACGGCTTGTAAATTAAATCTAATTTATGAATGAGATTGGAAATTACAAGTTCATAAACCCCCTGTGTCAAAATCACAGACCCCGGCTTATCAAATTCCTGAAGGTCATGACTGAACAGCCTTTTCTTTCTTCTGTCAATCCAGGGTGCAAGAAACTTGGGAACTACTATACTGAGTATCACTATACTTCCTAAAAGAAACCATAAGAGAAGTGGATATCTGGGCAGCATAAGACCTGTTTCCCACAAAACCACCGAGAGGAATAACCACAGGTCATAAACAAGTGTAGCGATGAGGCCCCTCAATAGCACAAATAAATGCGCTTTCCTGCCGGGTTGAAATCGTTTAAATAGAAACTGCCGTACAGTTTCCAGATCTCCCCATCCCCACTGAGCAGCCCTTTTTAACTCTGAGAGTTTATTGGAAAATGTGCGTTCATAAATGAAAGCATCCTCACATAACACACACCACGCCCGCAGTGCTTCTTGAAAATCGTGAGAAGCGGCCTTCAGGGGATTAAGCCATTCGGTTTTTATAATTTGAGCCACATACTGAGGGAGATTGAAGACTCCCTTGCCATAAAAAGGAGAAAAACCAAAAAGCCGCCATCGGGCGATGGGCTCAAACTCGTACATCCTGCGGGCAAGGTATGTTAAGTATATAAACTTGTTCTCTCGAGGGTTTATAATTTCTATACTGGGCTGATAAATCACAAAACTGTCATTGTGGGGATTAAGAACTTTGGAGGCAATTTTTATAAATTCTCCCTGGGGCCAGAAATTATCGGCATCACAGACCACTGCAATTTTAAAATTTTCTCCCCTGGTCACTTTTACTTCTCTCCCCTGCAAAATATCATCCACCTCCCCCTGGATTCCCAGCGCTTTTACATCGCCCAGAATTTCATCCCATATGGGCTCCTCAGGGTTACGGGTGCCAGCAGTTGCTTGTGCCCATTTTTCTGAAGTATAAGTTTTTGGCCTCGTCCATCCCTCATAGATAAGCATTATGGCATCATGAAGAATCCCCACTTTCTTAAAAAAATCGCATTTGTGATTCCTGTGGAGATAAAAGACTTTATCCCTTCCATATTTTTCCTGAAGTTGGTGTATTCTCTTTCTGGTATATTCCCGGACATTTAAGTCCCGGGTATTATCAATAACCAGATATTTCTGGTCCCCACCGACATCTTTATTGTTTGTTATATCCTTCTCCATACTGAGGAGCAGAGTCTCCATTTCAGGATTGGACTTAGCAAATATAGGTCTGAAAAACACAACCAGCACATCATCAGGAATCTTATTATTTTTAAAAATATCTTCGTTCCCTGGCACAAAACTCCTCCTACGCAGTAAGCAAATAGAACAGTGAGCAAAATTCCCCACAATCTATTCCAGTGCCAGGAGATGTAATACAGATAACTGAGTGCAATTATTAGACCATAGCGGATGATTTTGTACATCCAGATTTTAAACGCAGAGGTATTGAAGTAATAGGGTCTACCATCATACATCTCGCTTTCCTCCTTTTAGACGAGCGAATACCAGAAAACCTGTATGCCCTATTATTCTATGTAATGGCCTTACACTAAATCCCTTAATCTGCCAAGGCCGTAATAGAAGCTCATATGACTCCACATCCACAAACATTTCTGTTGCCTGAAG
>NATI01000066.1 GCA_002085265.1 Candidatus Omnitrophica bacterium 4484_49
CCTTCTCCTACTGACAGGACTGAATCAGGAAGAAAAATACTCGCTCAGGATCCCGATTCTTATGGAAGTTTAGGGATTGCGATTTCGGAAGCAGTGGAAGACGCAGCCAAAGATGAAAGAGCGAAATATAGCTTAGGAAGTGTATTGAATCATGTACTCCTGCATCAGACTATAGTGGGTCTGGAGACTAAGAAACAGTTAGAGATAGCAGGTGAAAGTCCTGATATTTTAATTGGTTGTGTTGGTGGAGGGTCAAATTTTGCGGGATTTTTCTTCCCGTTTGTTCCTGAGAAATTAAAAGGGAAAGAGATAGAATTCATAGCAGTGGAACCCACTGCCTGTCCTACATTTACTAAGGGTAAATATCTCTACGATTATGGAGATACTGTGGGATTAACTCCTCTCCTTAAAATGTTTACTTTAGGGCATAATTTTGTTCCTGCACCTATTCATGCCGGAGGTCTGCGGTATCATGGAGATGCACCATTACTTTCTCTTCTTGCCCATCACAAAGTGATGTCAGCAGTTGCTTATCATCAGAATCCGGTTTTTGAGTCCGCACTGATATTTGCTCAGAGCGAGGGGATAATCCCGGCTCCGGAAACTGCTCATGCTATAAAGTGCGTGATTGATGAGGCTATAAAGGCCCGGGAGGAGAATGAGGAGAAATGTATAGTATTTAATTTCTCGGGACATGGCTACTTTGATTTATCTGCCTATGAGAAATTTTTGGCAAAAGAACTTGAGGATTATGAATATCCTCAGGAAGAGATAGAGGAAGCAATTAAAGAACTCCCTCAGGTGTAGTTACAGGAGAAATTAAGAAATACGTGAGGAGATTCTCTTTTTATATTTATTCACAACCTGTTGAAAGCGTTTGCTTTCCCTGAGGTTTTTCATATCCGGGTCCTGGAAGATATAGTTAATATCATCGTAGCCCAGTTTGAATGCTTTTTCCAATGCTTTTAACCCCAGGGTTTTTTTGTTGAGCAGAGAATAATCACAGGCTAAATTGTAAAAAACTATAGGATCATCTGGCTTCAGATCTGCCAGTTTTAGATCTATCTCTAATGCCTTTTGATATTGTTTTTTCTTAGTATATAATTCTCCCAGAATATATAATACATCCACATAATTGGGGTCTTTCTGGAGAAGTTTTTCCAGAAACTCTATCTCAAAATCCAAATTTTCTTGCTTTTTCTTCTTCACTTTCATATAATTGTAAAAAATTTTATCATCTGTGTTGAGAAATGTCAAATTTAAGTTCGGGGGTTAAGATAAAAGAGGATGTTTTTTCAGAACCACACAGGGGTAAACCTGTTCCTCTTATCCCTGAAAAAGTCGTAATTCCCCTTTCCCAGCATACTGGGAAGCCTGCCCGGGAAATAGTGAGCAAAAATCAAAAGATCAATGAGGGAGAATTAATAGCCGAGAAAGAGGGGGTTATTTCTGCCAATATTCATGCTTCAGTAGGAGGTAAAATTATAGATATAGGTAATTTTTATCACCCTGTAAATAAACGGTCTCGGGCGATAGTTATTCATAACGCGGGCCCTACTGAAACATGGAGTGAGATGAAAACAGAGGAAGTGGAAAGTTTAACCAAAGATGAACTTCTGAAAATTATAGAATCTGCAGGGATAGTTGGAATGGGCGGAGCAGGTTTTCCCACTTATGTGAAATTACAACCCCCTTCGGAGTATAAAATAGACACCCTTATCATCAATGGTTGTGAATGTGAGCCATATTTAAGTTCTGACGCCGTACTTATGGAAGAATATCCGTTTCAGGTCGTTAAGGGAATAGAAATCGTTCACAAGATAGTAAATCCTAAAAATGTTTTGGTTGCAATTGAGGATAATAAACAGGAAGCAATTTTGAGAATGAGACAGGCATGTCTTAATAAGAATATCGAGGTTATAAGGTTGAAGACCAGATACCCTAGGGGGGCTGAGAAGCAGCTTATTCAAAGCCTTTTACATAGAGAAGTTCCTCCTGGGGGACTTCCATTTCATGTAGGAGTGATAGTTCAAAATGTCGGGACCTGTTATGCGATTTATGAAGCAGTTTACAAAAAGAAACCGTTGATTGAAAGATTGGTGACAATCAGTGGGGATTGTATTGGTAATAATGGGGTCTACTGGGTGAGAATTGGGACTTTGGTATCTGAGATAGTAGAGAAGTTAGGGGGCTTTAAGAGACAGCCGGTAAAGGTGATTTTTGGAGGGCCGATGATGGGTATAGCTCAGGCCACTCTCGATGTTCCAGTTCTAAAAACTACATCTGGTATACTGTTCTTTTCACAGCAGTGGGTGCCGGAATATAGAGAGTATCCATGTATAAAATGTGCCAGGTGTATAGATGTTTGTCCCATGAGACTTCTACCCACAAAAATCGCACAGGCGGTTAAATCTGGTAATATGGAACTTGCGGAAGAGTATAACGCGATAGATTGTATGGAATGCGGATGCTGTGAGTATATTTGTCCTTCTAAGATTCCTTTAGTCGCTTATATAAAGCTGGGTAAAAATTACATGTTGATGAAAAAATGAATCTTATAGTTACAGAAAGCCCTCATCTAAAGGCGAGTTTGACTACAAGACGGATGATGTGGGAAGTAGTAATAGCACTGCTTCCCGTAATTTTTGTCAGTTGGTATCTTTATTCTTGGGATGCTATAAGAGTTATTCTCATTTCCTTAATAACCTGTCTGATAACTGAATGGATTTTTTTGAAACTCAGAAATAGAACTCCGGATCTACTGGATGGTTCAGCAGTGGTTACTGCTATTCTTTTTGCTCTGATTATGCCTCCTGAATCTCCTAACTGGCTTGTGGCTCTGGGAGCATTTTTCGGCATCGTGTTTGGTAAGCAGGTCTTTGGAGGACTGGGATATAATATTTTCAATCCCGCACTTATAGGGAGAGCGTTTTTAATGGCTGCTTATCCTACGTATATGACTACCTGGAGTTATCCTCGCCACTTCTGGGGTAAGATAGATGGTTTGACCTGTGCTACTCCCTTGGGACTGGCTAAATTCAGTCACGTAGTTACTCCTGTGAAGTATCTCTTTCTGGGAAATGTGGGAGGTTCGCTGGGAGAAACATCAGCATTGGCAATAATTATTGGTGGGTTTTATCTCTTAATCCGGAGAGTAATTGATTGGAGAATTCCAGTTTCAATTCTATTAACAGTTTCTATTTTATCACTGTTTACCTGGATTATTGCTCCCCAGAAATATTTTTCACCATTATTCCATTTATTTGCAGGGGGACTTATGCTGGGTGCATTTTTTATGGCTACAGATCCTGTTACTACACCAGTAACAAAATTGGGCAGGATAATTTTTGGAATTGGAGTGGGTATTTTGGTATTTGTGATTAGAAACTGGGGAGGATTACCGGAGGGAGTTATGTATTCTATATTAATAATGAATGGATTCACACCGTTAATAAATAGAGTTACTATACCTAAAAGATTTGGGAAATGAAATTATTATTTAAGATGATATTAGTCCTGGGAATTACTGCTTTTGCTTCAGGCTTTTTCCTATCATTTGTGTATACCAAAACGCTTCAGGAGATAGAACACAATAGAAAAAGAGAAATAGAAGTTTCCATAAAAGAATTAGTCCCTGAAGGTAAAAGGTATAAATTCTCTCAATTAGGAGGTTATAAGGTTTATCGGGTATATAATGATAAGGATGAAATTGTAGGTTATTGTATATTGGCATCTGGGAGTGGATATCAGGGAGAGATTAAGATTTTGATTGCAATAGCACCTGATTTAGAAAAACTTTTGGGAATAAAAATAGTGGAGAATGTAGAAACTCCGGGATTAGGGGGAAAAATTACTTCTGACTGGTTTGTTGAGCAGTTTAAAAATTTAAAATTTATGCCTAAGATAGAATATGTAAAAAATAAAAAGCCAGTTAAAAAAAATCAAATACAGGCAATAACTGGTGCTACAATCTCTTCTTCCAGTGTTGTGAGAATAATTAATACTGCAATAAAAAAAGTTTTGCCTGCTTTGGAAAATGAAAAATAAAAATTTATTTCTGGAGTTTAAGAAGGGCTTAATTGCTCAAAATCCAGTTCTTGTTCAGTTTCTGGGTATGTGCCCCACCCTGGCAGTAACCACTTCTGCAATAAATGCTCTTACTATGGGCCTGGCAGTCATATTTGTCCTTGTGGCTTCCACATTTTTTGTATCTGTGATTAGAAAAATAGTTTTGCCTCAGGTAAGAATTGCAGTTTTTACCATAATAATTGCCACTTTCGTTACAATTGCAGACCTGTTTTTGAAAGCGAAGTTTCCTCAGTTGAGCAAGGCCCTGGGACCTTATGTGCCACTGATTGTGGTTAATTGCATAATTTTGGGAAGGTGTGAAGCATTTGCCTCTAAGAATTCTGTATGCCGTTCGTTTCTGGACGCTCTGGGGATGGGATGTGGATTTACATTAGCCTTATTAATTTTAGGAAGTATCAGAGAAATTCTGGGTAATGGTAGTTTGTTTGGGAAAATGATTCTGCCAGAAGTTTACAAACCCCTTATTGTTATGCTTCTTCCACCGGGTGCATTTCTGGGGCTGGGTGTAATGGTGGGAATTATGAATTTAATTATTAAAAAGAAGAGATGAATTTAATCTTGATTTTAATTTCAGCGGCTTTAATCCACAACTTTGTGCTTACATATTTTCTGGGGATATGTCCTTTTCTGGGTGTCTCCAGAAGAATTTCTTCTGCTGTTGGTATGGGGATTGCAGTTACATTTGTAATGACACTTACTGCAATTGTTACCTGGCTTCTCTATTATAAGTTTCTTCTGCCATTTAATCTTGTTTATCTGGAATATGTGGTGTTTATTCTGGTTATTGCTTCTCTGGTTCAGATAGTGGAGATGGTAATCCGTAAAATATCGCCTCCACTTTATCAGGCTCTGGGGATTTACCTTCCCCTTATAACCACCAACTGTGCAATTTTAGGATTGGCTTTATTTATGGTTTTAAAGGAGTATAATTTTATACAGAGTGTATTTTTTGCTCTTGGTGCTGGAATTGGATTTACTCTGGCTTTATTAATAATGGCAGGAATTAGAGAAGATTTAGAATTTGCAGATATACCAGAGCCTTTAAAAGGTCCAGGGATAGCGTTGATAATAGCAGGATTGCTCGCTCTTGCCTTTATGGGTTTTTCAGGCCTGCTTTCAGTTTAATCTATGGCGGTAATTGAGCTTCAAAACGTATCCAAAAAATATACATTAAAGTTCCACAAGGGAGCAATAATCAGAGATATCTTACCTCGTATTGTGAATCCTTATATTAAAAGAGATTTC
>NATI01000067.1 GCA_002085265.1 Candidatus Omnitrophica bacterium 4484_49
GGAGTATATGTGTTCAAAAACACATCTTACCTTAAAGAGTATTTACAGAAGATAAGACCAAGAGGTAAAAAAAACGAGAAGTATCTTACAGAGATAATCTCTCTATATTACAAACAGGGAAAGAAAATCCAGAGTGTAAGGGTGAATGATCCTCAGGAAGCAGCAGGAATTAATACCCGGCAGGACTTGATATATGTAAATGATGTACTATTTAAAAGAAATATCAACCACCATATTAACCGGGGAGTGACAATTCTTTCCCCTCACAATACATTTATTGAACTTGACGTAAACATCGGTAAGGATACAATAATCTATCCTTTTGTTTATATAGAACGGGGCGTAAAGATAGGCAAGAACTGCTCGATAGGGCCCGGAGCCAGAATAAGGGAGGGTTCGGTTCTGGAGGATGAGGTAAGTGTGGGAAATTTTGCTGAAATAGTGCGTTCTCGGATAGGTAAAGGGACTAAGATAAGGCATTTTTCATATATAGGAGATACTACTATCGGTAAAAATGTAAATATTGGAGCAGGCACAGTGACTGCCAACTATGATGGCTGCAGGAAAAGTAAGACCGTAATAGGCGATAATGCCTTTATCGGAAGTAACTCCACTCTGATTGCTCCTGTAGTCATTGGCAGGAACGCGATAGTGGGAGCAGGAGCAGTTGTAACCAGAGGGAAAAATGTGCCACCTCAGGCGGTGGTGGTGGGGGTCCCTGCAAAATTATTAAGGAGGAGAGAAAATGGATAGATTGACCATTTTCACTGGCAACGCCAATCCCCGGCTGGCTGAGAAAATATGTGATTATCTGGGAGTGAATCCGGGCAAGGCTGTGGTGGATAGATTCAGTGAGGGGGAAATCAGGGTAAAGATAGAGCAGAATGTTCGGGGAAACGATGTTTTTGTAATTCAACCTACGTCCCCTCCTCCTAATGAAAACCTTATGGAACTGTTGATAATGATTGATGCTTTACGGCGGGCATCTGCGGCCAGAATAACAGCGGTTATTCCTTATTTTGGATACGCCCGGCAGGATAGAAAGGACCAGCCCCGGGTGCCAATCTCTGCCAAACTGGTTGCCAATCTTATAACCACGGCAGGTGCAGATAGAATTTTAACTATGGATTTACATGCCGGGCAGATACAGGGGTTTTTTGACATCCCTCTTGATCATCTATTTGCGGTTAAGATATTTGTGGACCATTTGAAAAATGCACTTGACCTTTCCAATCTGGTAGTAGTTTCTCCTGATGTAGGAGGTATAAAGATGGCCAGGGCCTATGCCAAAAGATTGGAAGTGCCTTTAGCCATCGTGGATAAGAGAAGAGTAAGCATGGATGAGGCAGAGGTGATGAACATTTTGGGTGAGGTGAGGGGTAAAGATGTGTGTATAGTAGATGATATAGTGGCTACAGCAGGTTCGTTAGTGGAGGCGGTCCAGGCGTTGAAGAATAAAGGAGCAAAAGATGTATATGCGACCATTACTCATCCGGTACTTTCCGGCCCTGCAATCGAGCGACTTAAGAAAGCAGATATCAAGAAACTTTATGTGACCGATACCATTCCAGTCCCTGAAGAGAAGATGATTTCCAAGATAGAGGTCCTTTCTGTGGCTGAACTTCTGGGAGAAGCCATAAAGAGAATCCACAGGGAGGAGTCGGTAAGCGTACTGTTTGATTAATTCAGGAGGTGAGAGATGGAACGGCTTAAAATTCAGGCTAAAAAGAGAGAAAAAGTAGGGAAGGAATACACCAAAAAAATCAGGAGACAGGGACTTGTCCCTGGGATAATTTACAAGAAGGGATATACTCAGCCCCTGGAGTTGAAAGAGAGCGAACTTATTCACATTCTCCATCAGGCACATTCTGAGAATGTGGTGGTGGAAATCGAGATGTCGGATAATGGAAATAAAGAAGTGAAGACTGCGATAATTAAAGATGTGGTTCATGATCCCTTAAAAGGTAAAATCACTCATATTGACTTTCAGGAAGTTTCTCTGGAAGAAGTGGTTAGAGTTAAGGTGCCAATTGAAATCCGTGGGGAGCCAGTGGGAGTTAAGGTCGACGGAGGTCTTCTGGAACACTTGCTGTGGGAACTGGAGGTTGAGTGTAAAGCCGGTGAAATTCCAGAGAAAGTGGTTGTGGATGTCAGTAGTTTAAAAATAGGAGAGACAATTACTGTTTCTGATTTAAATCTCCCTTCTGGGGTTAAGCCTGTGGATTCACCTGACCAGGTTATAGTCCATGTCCTCGCTCCCAAAGTAGAGGTGGTTGAGGAGGTAGCAGTGGAAGAGGAAGTTACAGCTGAACCCGAGGTTATCAGGGAGAAAAAGGAAGAGAAGGAATCCGAATCCGAGGAAGGCCAATAATAGATGTTTTTTATATTCGGGCTGGGGAATCCCGGTAAGAAATATAAATATACAAGACATAACCTCGGCTTCTGGGTGGTGGAGGAGATGGCTAAGAAATATGGAGTGAGTTTCTGGCGGAGAAGATGTTTTTCCAGGATGGCAGTTATACCCCGGGTATTTCCTCAGCCTGTTGCTCTTGTAAAACCTCAGACATTTATGAACCTGAGTGGAAGGGCTCTTTTCTGTTTTCAGGAGAAGTATAGATTTTCGGTGGATAAAATCCTGGTAATCTGTGACGACCTTAATATCCCTGCAGGTTTTATAAGGTTTAAAGCCCGGGGGAGTTCTGGAGGACACAAGGGGTTGGGTTCAATAATTTCAGCCTTAAACACCGAGGAGTTTCCCCGGTTACGAGTAGGTATCGGACCGGTAACCGAAGGTTTTTCCTATGAGGAGTTTGTGCTTCAAGAATTGACCTCAGAGGAGGTGGAAATCTATCGAGAAGTAACTGCACATGCAGTATCTGCAGTTGAAATTTTTATCACTGCTGGAATAGAAAAGGTAATGGCTGAATACAACAGGAGGAAGTTAATTTAATGTTGCCTGATAGGGGAGAATGTGTTATGATTGACCTCAATTCGCAGATGAGTTTTTTAGTTGAAATCCGTTGTCAAAATCTGCTGAATTATGATACCCTATATGGAAAGCAGATTGAGGTTGACAAATTAAAGGGGTGAGGAAAAAATGAGAAGATATGAGGTGATGTTTATTGTGAAGCCTGACCTCGATGATGGTGCTCTTCAGGAACAGATGGATAAGATAAAGAAAGTGGTTTCCAAATATAAAGGGGAAACTGAAGAACTTAACTTCTGGCAGAGAAGGGAACTTGCTTATCCTATAAATAAAATTAAAGAGGGCATATACCTTCTGGGTTATTTTAAACTTCCGGAGCAGGCCCCTCAGGAACTTTCCCGGGAATGGCGTCTGGATGGAAATATTTTGAGGTTTCTAATTCTAAAAAAGGAGTAATAAATGGCAAGTCTGAACAAGGTCTTTTTAATTGGGAATTTGACCAGGGACCCTGAACTGCGCTATACACCTGGTGGGACTGCAGTGGTCAGTTTTGGAATTGCGGTGAACAGGGTTTTCAGGGACTCCAGTGGTGAGAAGAAAGAAGAGACCTGCTTTGTAAGGGTGGTTGCATTTGGTAAGCAGGCGGAATCATGTAATCAATATCTGACCAAAGGCAGGTTGGTGTTTGTGGAGGGAAGACTCCAGAACAGGAGCTGGGAGTCCAACGGCCATAAACATAACACCCTTGATGTCATTGCTGATCGGGTTCAATTTCTGAGCAGGGGTAAAGAAGAGGCTCCTGTTATTTCGGAACTGGAAGAGGAGATTATCCCTGAGCAGGATATATCAACAGACGAGGAAGTGCCATTTTGAGGAGGGAAAGGATGGTGAAAAAGAGGAAGAAATACTGCAGGTTCTGTGTGCAGAAGATAAAGGACATCGATTACAAGGATGTTGAACTTCTTCAGAATTTCATAACTGACAGGGGGAAAATAAGGACCCGCAACTCTTCCGGTAACTGTGCCAAACATCAGCGAAAATTGGCCCGGGCTATTAAAAATGCCCGCATAATGGCATTGCTGCCTTTTGTGACTGAGGGATGAAGATAATTTTGACTCAGGATTTTAGCAAACTGGGCAGAAGAGGTGATATAGTGATGGTGAAAGACGGGTATGCCCGTAACTACCTCATCCCTCAGGGAATAGCCCGGGAGGCAACTCCTCAGGCTATAAAAGAGGTAGAATTAAGGAAGAAAATTGAGCAGGAGAAGCAGAGGAAACATATAGAAAAGCTCAGAAAGTTAGGGGAGGAGTTATCTCGGTTATCCATAACTGTAAGTGTTAGAACTGGAGAAGAGGAAAAGCTTTATGGAGCCGTCACCAATATAGATATTGCCAAAGCCCTGCGGAATGAAGGATATGAGGTAGATAAAGCCGCGATTTTGCTGGAGGAGCCCATAAAGGAACTGGGGGTTTACCAGATTCCTGTCCGTCTTCATCCTGATATTATAGCCAGGGTCAAAGTCTGGGTGGTGAAGGAGTAAAACTTTGAAAACTAAATCTGGCAATAACACAGGCCTCCCGCTGGAACAAATCCCCCCTCAGAACATCGAAGCCGAAATAGCGGTATTAGGGTCTATGCTTATTTCCGAAGATGCAATTGCCCAGACAATAGAGACTCTGGCACCAAATTATTTTTATAAGGATGTACACAGGAAGATATTTGAGACCATTGTGGAACTTTATGACAGCAATTCTCCGGTTGACCTTATTACGTTATCAGAGGAATTGAAGAAAAAGGGCATCCTGGAGGAGGTGGGAGGGCCTGCGTATTTAGCATTGATTGCCAATTCAGTTCCCAGTGCTGCCAATGTCCAGTATTATGCCAAGATGGTTAAGGAGAAATATATTCTGCGGTCGTTAATAAATGTTTCCACCGAGATAATAAAGAGATGTCACCAGTCAGCGGAAGATGTAGACGAACTTCTGGATTCTGCTGAAAAATCGATTTTTGAAATTGTCAGCCACAGGATAGAAGGCAGGGTAATCCCCATAAAAGAACTCATCAAGTCCAGTATCGCCACTATTGATAATCTATATCAACGAAAGAGCCAGATTACCGGAATACCTTCGGGATTTATTGAATTTGATTCTTTAACCGCTGGCTTCCAGAATTCTGACCTCGTAATAGTTGCGGGCAGGCCGTCGATGGGAAAATCAGCATTTGCCTGTTCTATAGCCGAGCATGTCGCTCTGGATGAGAAATTACCGGTGGCGATATTCAGTCTGGAAATGTCCAAGGAAAATTTAGTTCATAGAATGTTATGTTCTCATGCCCGCGTGAATGCTCATAAGGTCAGGAGTGGTTTCCTTTCTCCTGAGGACTGGACGAGACT
>NATI01000068.1 GCA_002085265.1 Candidatus Omnitrophica bacterium 4484_49
CGAACGATGTATCCCGGAAGCAAAGATATTACAGCTCTGGGAAAATATTTAAGGAAATTGGGATTGGATGAGCTTCCACAGTTGATAAATATAATAAGAGGAGAAATGTCTTTGGTTGGACCTCGACCTGAAATTCCTGAGATTGTCAGTAGTTATACCTCCCGGGAGAAAGAAAGGCTTAAAGTGCCCCCGGGGCTCACAGGTTTATGGCAAGTATCTCCTTATCGGAAGGAGCCCATTCACCATCATCTGGAATATGATCTGGAGTATATAGATAAATCCTCTCCTTTATACGACCTTAAAATTGTCGTTAAAACCCTGATGTGGTTCTGGAAGGGACTAACGACCAGTTAATATTTCCTATTTTCTTTACTTGTATTCGGTTATAGATTACAATTTAGATATGAGTATGAAAGATTTGGTCTCATCTCCTTACTTTTTCAAAATCGCTCAAAGTGTTGTTTTTGTTTTTGTTGTTTATTTTCTCACCCTGCAGGCTGTAAAAATTGTAAACCGTTCCGGTCTTGATCTCAGGACAAAACATAAAATTCGCAAGTTGATTCTGTATATATCAACTGCTGTTAATTTAATCATTCTAAGTTTGATATGGGTTAAGAACATCAGGACTTTTTCCATCCTTCTAAGCGTTGTCGGTGCTGGTTTGGTCATCGCGCTTCAGGATGCAATTATGTGTGTGGCTGGCTGGTTTATAATTTTGATTCGGAAGCCGTACGATGTTGGCGATCGTGTTGAGATAAGCGGAATAAAAGGAGATGTAATAGATATCCGGCTCTTTCAGACTACTCTTCTTGAGATCGGTAACTGGGTTAAGGATGAACAGAGCACCGGGAGGATAGTTCACGTCCCTAATAAAAACATATTTACATCTCCGGTATTTAATTATACCAGAGAATTTGAATATATCTGGAATGAGCTTAAAGTGGTAGTAACTTTTGAATCTAACTGGAAAAAGGCCAGAGATATTATGTTGAGTTTTGCCTCTGAAAAAGCAGAAGTTGTAAGGGAGAATGTCCGAAGAAAGATAAAGAAGATGTCCGAAAAGTATCTCATATTCTATGAGAAACTTACCCCTATAGTTTATGTGAAGATTGTAGATCACGGGATAGAATTGTCGTTGCGGTATTTAACTACTGCTAAAAATCGCAGGAGTTCTGAAAGTGAACTAGCCGAGAATATTTTGGATAGTTTTCAGATGGAGTCCGATATTAATTTCGCTTATCCTACTTATAGAATTGTAAAATGAAATCTACTATCCTTACCATGATAATGGCTGGAGGAAAAGGGGAAAGGCTTTATCCATTGACTAGAGATCGGGCTAAGCCAGCTGTTCCATTTGGAGGAATTTATCGTATAATTGATTTTGCCCTCAGTAATTGTGTCAACTCCGGGTTCCGGAGAATATGTGTTTTAACTCAATATAAATCACTTTCACTTATCAGACATCTTAATTTGGGATGGAATATATTTAACCGGGAGTTAGGAGAATTTCTGGAGATAATACCAGCCCAGCAGAGGATAGGGGAGGTATGGTATCGAGGAACTGCGGATTCCATCTATCAAAATCTATATAAGATAGATGATGAAAGGCCCTCTCATGTTCTCATCTTAGCAGGAGATCATGTGTACAAGATGGATTATTCCAAGATGCTTGATTTTCATATTTTGAATAAGGCTGACCTTACACTGGGAGTGTTTAAGTTTGACAGACAGAAGGCAAAGGAATTCGGGGTAGTTATTTTAAACGATAGGCGAAGAATAAAAAGCCTAATTGAAAAACCTCAGGATTTATCTTCTTTTACTCAGCCCGAAGTTTATGTGTCCATGGGTATTTATATATTTAAATCTGAGATTTTGAAGAATGTTTTAGTCGCTGACTCCTGCAATGAAAATAGTGGCCATGATTTCGCCAGGGATATTATTCCCAAAATGCTTACTAGGTACAAGGTATATGGCTATGTATATAATGAAAATGAAAGTAATAATTACTGGCGAGATATCGGAACTCTGGATGCTTATTATGAGGCAAATATGGAGTTGGTAAAACCCCGGACTAAGATAAATCTCCAGGATAAGAAGTGGCCCATCAGAACCTATCAGGAGCAATTTCCTCCCGTGAGAGTACTGAGGGTAAAAGATCAAGGGTACATCCGGGATTCCATAGTTTCTCATGGATGTATAATAAAGGGAGGAATTGTGGAGAAGAGTGTGCTGTCTTATGGGGTTAATGTTGGCCCAGGAGCGAAAGTGTTGAACTCTGTTCTCATGGAAGGAGTTAAGGTAGGTAAAAATGCATTGGTGAAGAATGCCATCCTGGATAAAGATGTAAATGTTCCCCAGGGGAGCCGGATAACCCCTGAGATGAGAGACAAAAGAGAGAGATTCTATTTCACTTCCCATATAGTAGTGGTGCCCAAAAGGGAGAGGTTATGATACGAAAAGCCAAAATAGAGGAGGTTCCGGTTGTACAAAATCTTATAAATACCGAGGCTCAAAAAGGACATATTTTACCCCGCTCTTTAAGTTACCTCTACGAAAACATTAGAGATTTCTGGGTGGTAGAGGAAGATGGCCAGATACAGGGATGTGTAGCCCTCCATGTCGTATGGGAAGATCTGGCTGAGATAAAATCCCTGGTTGTAGATATGGTACGGAGAGGGCAGGGATTGGGGAAAAAGCTGGTAGAACAGGCGATAGAAGAAGCCAGGGACTACGGGATCAAGAAGATATTTGTTTTGACCTATATACCAGAGTATTTCCTCCAATTTGGATTTATCCCTATTGACAAATCTCAACTTCCGCATAAAATCTGGTCGGAATGTATAAATTGTCCTAAATTCCCTAACTGTCAGGAATCAGCCATGCTTAAAGTTCTGGAGGGATAATATGGGGATGACTATAGCAGAAAAAATACTGGCGCGACATGCAGGAAGAAAGAAAGTTATACCTGGTGAATATATTCTGGCAAAAGTGGATTTATCTTTTGCTAATGATATCACAGCCCCTCTGGCTATAAAAGAATTTCAGAAACTGAATAAACCCATATTTTCCAGAACCAAAATTGCGCTTGTGCCTGACCATTTTACTCCCAATAAGGATATCCGTTCTGCCCATCAGGTTAAAATTGTGAGAGAGTTTGCTGACAAATTCAGGATAAGAAACTACTTCTCACAGGGAGAAGTAGGTATTGAGCATGCTCTTCTTCCGGAAAAGGGCTTGATAAAACCTGGAGATTTAGTAATAGGTGCTGATTCTCATACCTGTACTCATGGAGCTCTGGGGGCATTTGCTACTGGGATGGGAAGCACAGATATTGCATTTTCATGGTTATCAGGAAAATGCTGGATAAGAGTCCCTTCCAGTATTAAATTTATTTACAGGGGAAGACTCAAACGCTGGGTAACAGCCAAAGATATAATTCTTTTTACCATCGGTGATATTGGAGTTGATGGGGCTTTGTACAAAGTCATGGAATTCACTGGTCCCGTCATAGATGATATGGATATGGATGGGAGATTTACCCTGTGTAACATGGCGATAGAAGCGGGAGGAAAGGCAGGGATTATAAATCCTGATGACAAGACTTTGGAATATCTGAAGGGCAAACTGAAATCAGATGAGATTCGGAAGTTAAAGAAGAAAATGGCTGAAATTAGAAGTGATGCTGATGCTCGATATTCTCAGATAAGGGAGTATAATTTGAGCGATTTACAGCCCGTGGTAGCATGTCCCCATCTCCCCAGTAATATCAAATTGGTGTCGGAGTTGAATAAGGTCAAGATTGATCAGGCAGTTATCGGTTCCTGTACCAATGGCAGAATACAGGATTTGAGACTTGCTGCTAAGGTCCTTAAGGGAAAGAAGGTCCATAAAAATGTGAGATTGTTGATATTTCCCGTTACACCTCAAGTTTATTACCAGGCGATGAAAGAGGGACTCATAGAGATATTTTTGAAAGCCGGAGGTGTGATTTCTCCTCCTACTTGTGGTCCTTGTCTGGGAGGACATATGGGAGTTCTGGCGGAGGGGGAGGTAGCGATTGCTACTACGAATAGAAATTTCAGAGGAAGAATGGGACATCCTGATTCTCGTGTTTATCTTTCCAATCCAGCGGTGGCAGCTGCTTCAGCGATAAAGGGTAGAATTGCACATCCGGAAGAGTTATAATATAATAAGTTTTGTGGGTGGAGAAAATTTTTTAGTGGAAATGATAAAATTTGTTGTTATAATAAAAATCAGTTCTTTAAAAATTTAGTCCGTTTTCATCCGAGGAGGCCCGGTATCCCTGCCACAACCCCACGCCCGTGGCCAAGCCCCCTCCTCCACCCCCTATATACCGGGCCTCCTCTTTGGTTTTAATGCCATCTTGATTTTTGAGAATGATTATGTTATACAATTGCTATGCAAATTTCAGAAGCGATAGTTAAACATACTGCTTATCTGGCAAGATTGAATTTAACACCTGAAGAGATATCTCTCTATTCCCGGCAATTGACATCAGTTCTCAATTACATCCAGAAACTGAGAGAACTGGATGTGAAGAATGTCTCTCCCACATATCATGTCCTGAAACTCAAGAATGTATTCCGAGACGATGAAGTCAAAGAATCACTGGCGGTAGATAAAGTTCTGAATAACGCTCCTGAGAGGAAGGGTAACTTTTTTAAAGTTCCCAAGGTATTTTAAATGCAAATAATCGAACTCCCCGTTTATGAACTGAAGAAAAAGATTGCCTCAGGAGAAATAACTCCCCGGGAAGTAGTGCAGGCCTACTTACAGAGAGTAGAGACTCTTGATTCTAATATAAATGCATTTGTCCACCTTGATCAGGACAGTATATTTACACAGGTAGAAAAATTAGAAAGTAGCAGAGTTTTTGGGAAACTTTACGGGATCCCGGTAGCGATAAAGGATAATATATGCGTGGAAGGAGAACCAACTACCTGCTGTTCTAAAATACTGGAAAATTTCTGTCCACCATATTCTGCTACTGTAGTTACCAGACTGAAAAACGAAGGAGCGATTCTTTTCGGAAAGACAAATATGGATGAATTTGCATTTGGTTCATCCTGTGAGACTTCATGCTACGGACCCACTTGTAATCCCCGGGATAGGGAGAGAGTTCCTGGAGGGTCTTCTGGAGGTTCAGCAGCAGCAGTAGCAGCAGATGAGGTCCCTTTAGCTTTGGGTTCGGATACCGGAGGTTCCATAAGAC
>NATI01000069.1 GCA_002085265.1 Candidatus Omnitrophica bacterium 4484_49
AAATCTACAATTTTTACGATGTTTCCTATTGAGAAAGCGAGGGTAAATATTCCCAGTGAAATTAGGAATGAATATAGGTATTCAGTTAAGAAATAATTCCGCAGTTTCCTCATTACCCACCAGCGAGAGCAAAGCCCATTACCTGGGCATTATATTTTTGAAGCTCCCGTGCGCATGCAGTTAAAGTAGCCGAAGTGGTGACCACATCATCTATGATAATGATTGTCTTACCGGAGATGGTATCTTTATATTTAGGATTTAATCTGAAAACCCCTGTTACATTTTCCCAGCGCTGTTTTTCGTCCAGTTCACTTTGAGGCCTGGTATATCGAATGCGAAGTAGAAGCCTCTTTAACATCTGTATCTGAGCTTTGGAGGCCAGATATTTAGCCAGCAGTTCTGCCTGGTTAAATTCCCGTTCTCTGAATTTTCCGGAATATAGGGGGACATAAGAAATACAGTCAATCTTATGGTAGGGGAATATATATTCGCGATAGAACTCCACTAAATGAGAACTGAAGAACGGTAACAGCCGGAGTTCTCCCTGGTATTTGAATTTATGGATTGCCTCCCGTATGGTATCTTCGTATTTAAATACATAAAATACTTTCAATCTCTGTTTTCCTGATAATAAACATTCCCGACATATCCCCTTTACTCCTGGGGAATCATGTATCGAGCGTCCACATCTCTCACAGAAAGGAGGAAGGTTAAATTTTATCCTTTGAAGGCATTGTTCGCAGAATACTGTTTGGTTTGTGAATGGAATTCTCCTGTAACAGATGGAACAGTAATTGGGTTGAATGAGGTTATTTATCGCTTTTACACTCACAGTTAATAAAGTGTGCATTATGGCATAATTATATAGGAAAAAAAGTGGTTTGGCAATTTGACACCCCCATATTTTAAATGTTATACTTTATAAAGGAGGAAGAAAGAACTGAAGTTTGGATTTATAGATTTACTAACGATCATTGCAGGTTGTGTTGGCTACTGGGGAGGAAAAAGGAAAGGGATAGTGTTAGCCCTTTACAAACTGGCAGGTTTATGCGTGGGGGTGTTTATGTTTTACAGATTTTACAGGATATTCAAACCATTGACAGAATGGGGTGGGAGTAATAAAGTATACGCCATCGCCCTGTTAGGTATGGTGCTGGCTGTATTGATTGTATTCAGGATTATCTGGATTTTCATATATCGGTTTATAGACATAAAGCCTGACCTGGAGATTAAAGAGATAATTGCAGGAGTGATAGGGGCTGTATACGGAGTGATGTGGATGGCTGTGGTTCTAAAAGCACTGCACTATTTTGAATATAAGCCAATTCTGGATGTTATCAGGGGCACATTTTCGGAACGGTATATAATGCCTTTACCCCTTCTGATTTATAAGGCTATAGTGACTATAGGTGGAAAAGTATTTTCTGGAGGTAAGATCTATGAAACTTAAGGACCTTTATCGGGAAGTTGTGAGGATCGGGATTGAAAATGACCCTCGGGGGAAAGAGTATGTCCTTAGGCTTCTGGAGGAGAAAAAGAAGAAGTATCAGGAACTGTCGGAGAAGGAGAAGAAATATTTTGACCGCGAGCAGCTAAATAATCCTTATTCTGACACCCGGATTTTATGGGGTAAGGGAGAAGTTGATGTTAGGAAAATTCTGGTGGGAATAGACATTGAAGGCAGTGAAATTTTATTGGCAGATAGATTGAATCATAAAGGAGAGAAAATAGACCTTGTCCTTGCTCATCATCCTGAAGGAGGAGCGTTGGCAAATCTCACTAAGGTGATGGGTATTCAGGCTGACCTTCTTTATGCGGTGGGAGTCCCTCCCAGTGTGGCTGAATCCCTTCTTGCTGAGAGGATAAAGGAGGTGGAAAGGAGATTACTTCCTGTCAATCACATGCGTAATGTAGACATTGCTAAAGCCCTGGATATTCCGTTTATGTGTGCCCATACAGTCGCTGATAACTGTGTAACTAAATTTTTAACTCAGGTATTTCAGAAAAAGAACCCCCAGAGACTCCAGGATATTCTGGATATATTACTGGAATTTCCGGAATATCAATTTGCAGCTGAATATAACTCCGGTCCCAGAATTTTAATTGGAGATAAAAATAACAAAGCCGGGAAAATTTATGTGGATATGACTGGTGGCACTGAGGGTTCCAAGGATATTTTTGATAAAATGATCAATGCCGGGGTATCTACTTTAGTATGTATGCATCTCTCTGAGGAGCATTATAAGAAGGCGCAATCTGCTCATATAAATGTTATCATTGCTGGCCATATTGCTTCTGATTCTCTGGGACTTAATCTTCTTCTGGATGAAGTTGAGAAAAAAGAAAAACTGGAATTTGTGGAATGTTCAGGATTCAGGAGGTTTCCAAGATAAAATGGCTATACCGGAAAATATAATTAACGAAATAAGGGAACGAGCGGACATAGTGGAGATAATAGACTCTTATATCCCGCTTAAAAAAGCCGGGAGGAGTTTTAAGGCTCTGTGTCCTTTTCATCCTGAGAAGACCCCCTCTTTTTATGTCAGCCCTCAGAAGCAGATTTTCCATTGTTTTGGATGTGGGGAAGGCGGAAATGTATTTCATTTTTTGATGAAATATCTCAATACAAGTTTCGTAGAAGCGGTAAAGCAGGTAGCGGAGATTGTGGGGGTGGAGATTCCTGAAAAAGAGTATCGGGATTCTGGCACTAAGAAGATATTGGACCTCAATAAACTGGTTATGGAATTTTACAGAAAACAGCTTAATTCTGAAAAGGGCAAAACATGCAGGGAATATTTGAAATCCCGGGGTTTGACTCCAGATATAGTGGCCCAGTTTCGTCTGGGATATGCTGTATCCCAATGGGATGCCCTGGTTAATTTTTTGAAAAAGAAGGGGTATGACTATAAATTTCTTATAGAGGCAGGGCTGATTCTGGAAGGTAAAGATTCCGGTTCTTATTATGACCTTTTTCGGGATAGATTGATTTTCCCCATAATAGACAATAAAGAGAAAGTTTTGGGATTCGGTGCCCGGACTTTGGGTTCCGCTCTGCCCAAATACATCAATACTCCGGAAACACCGGTGTATAAAAAGGGAAGGATCCTTTTTGGTATACATCTCACGCTGGAGGAGATAAAAAAACAGCGGTCAGCAATTGTGGTGGAGGGGTATCTGGATATGATAAGCCTTTATCAGGTAGGGATAAAAAATGTCGTGGCTTCATTGGGTACAGCTCTTACGCCGGAACAGGTCAGATTTTTGAAAAAATATGTTGATGAGGCAATCATCATCTTTGATGGCGACCAGGCAGGGCAGATGGCTTCCCTTAGGGGGCTGGATATAGTTCTGGAGGAGGGTTTGAGGGCAAAAGCCGTGGCTCTTCCTCCTGAGTATGACCCCGATAGTTTTGTGCACAAAAAGGGAAGAGATGAGTTTTTGAAACTTGTAGAGAACCGTCAGGACATTTTCGATTACAAATTGAATACCCTCCTTAACATTTATGGCAAGGATAGCCTCGATGCCAGGATAAAGGTAGTGGAGGAGATGTTTTTGTCTATAGATAAAATACCTAATTATCTGGTGCGTTCAGAGTGTATAAAAAAACTTGCTGATAAAGTTGGGTTTGAAGAAAAGATGGTCTGGGATCAGTATAATCTCAGAGGCAGGAAGAGTTCCAGAATAAATATGGCTGTGCCTGGGCCAGCCGTAAACAAGAAATATGCTCCTGTGGAAGCCACGCTCATAAACCTTATGATAACTAGACCGCAACTTATTGAAGAGTTAAAAGAATTACTTTCACCTCAGGAGTTTATCACTCCTGAACTTCAAAAACTTGTAGAAAAGATTTACACTATTTACCCTGATTGTGAGCGTCTTAAAGTGGGAAATCTTTTAAATTTTGTCAGTGAAGATGAAGCCAATATTTTAGCTGAAATCATGAGCGAAGACATTGAATGTAGCCCTGAGGTTTTAGATAATTTATTAACTGATTGTGTAATTCGGTTAAAAGAATTACGTATAAAGAAATACTGTGAGTTCTTAATGCAGGAGATAAAAAAAGCTCAGACTGCGTGTGATAACACTAAGGCAGATGAACTTTTAAGGGAGTTAAACGATGTGGTCAGGAAGAGTAAGATAAATATATAACAAAGGAGATAGTGGGCTATGGTCAGAAAAGTTACCGATAAAAGTCTGGCGAAGTTGATATCCCTGGGTAAGGATAAAGGATATCTCACTTATGATGATGTAAACGATATTCTTCCGGAAGATGTCATCTCCTCTGACGAGATCGATGATATCTTAACTGTTCTGGGAGACGAAAACATAGAAATTATCGATTCCACAAAAAAGTTTGAGGAGGAAGAAGAGGAGATCATCCCCATTCCGGAATCCGTGGAGAAGGAAAAAGAAATCGTCCCTGCAGTGCATATTGAAGATCCGGTCAGGCTTTATCTGAAACAGATGGGGCAGGTCCCACTTCTGACCAGAGAGCAGGAGGTGGAAATCGCCAAGGAGATTGAAGATAAAAAAGAGACCTATCGTGAGGCTATTTATAGATGCCGTGTGACCAAGAATATCGCTCTGGAGATTGCCGAAAAGGCCATAAAAGGGGAGTTGAATTTTGAGGAATATCTTGATGAGGATGAGAGACAGTCCCGGGAAGAAAATATAGACAGGGTGAAGAAATTGATAAAGAGGTTAAAACTTTCCAAAAACGAAGACACCGTTTATGAGATACTCAAAGAACTTAAATTCACTAACACATCTCTGGAAATGATAGTTCAGAAAATAGTGAACTATGTCCAGCAAATAGATAAACTTCTTCGGAAAATAAGGAAAATAGAAAAGAAGAGAAAAACCAGAAAGGTGAAGGAGGAAATCAAACGCCTCAAGAGGGAGGTAAAGAAGATAGAACTTCTATTTGGAGAATCACGGGAAAAAATCCATATGAGGTTAAATGACATTAAGAGAAAAGAAGCCCAGTATATATCTGCTCAGCGTAAACTTATTGAGGCTAATCTCAGGCTGGTGGTAAGCATCGCCAAGAAGTATACCAATAAAGGGTTATCGTTTTTAGATTTAATTCAAGAAGGAAATATTGGACTTATGAAGGCGGTGGAGAAATTTGAGTACCGCAGGGGATATAAGTTTTCAACTTATGCCACTTGGTGGATCAGGCAGGCAATTAC
>NATI01000070.1 GCA_002085265.1 Candidatus Omnitrophica bacterium 4484_49
TGTATTCTGGAATACACAGGGGGAATATGTCCGATTACCAGATGTAGTAAAGGGCTTTTAAATGGGCCCTGCGGAGGAATGGATAAGGGAAAATGTGAGGTGGATAAAGAGAGGGATTGTGCCTGGGTTTTGATTTATGAGAGGTTGAAAAAGAAAGGAAGACTCCATCTTATTGAGAGAATGTTTCCTCCCAAGGATTATTCTCGCCATACAAAACCCGCTTCCAGGAGCATATGATGGATAGGAAAAAGATTGAAAAAGCAGTAAGAGAAATTTTGAAAGCCGTGGGAGAGAATCCCAACAGGAAAGACCTCAGGGACACTCCTAAAAGAGTTGCCAAGATGTATGAAGAAATTTTAGGAGGGATGAATAAAGACCCTGAGAAGGAACTGGAGGTTTTTCTGGAACAGAATCACGATGAAATAGTTCTGGTTAAAGATATCCCATTATACTCGTTGTGTGAACATCATCTTCTGCCGTTTATCGGTAAGGCTCATGTCGCTTATATCCCTCAGGGCAATAGAGTGACAGGGTTGAGTAAACTTGCCCGGGTGGTGGATATTTTATCCCGGCGCCTCCAGGTTCAAGAAAGGTTGACAACTCAAATAGCAGATGTCATAATGAAGAAACTAAAGCCTCAGGGGTGTATGGTGGTGATTGAGGCTGAGCATTTATGTATGAGTATGAGGGGGGTTAAAAAATCGGGCACGAAAACGATAACCAGTGCGGTTCGGGGGGTTTTCAAGAAGAATCAGAAGACCAGAATGGAAGCATTAGACCTTATCTTGAAGTGAAGGACTACGCAATTTTTATTCTGGAGACAGATAAACTGGTGGAGGAGGCTTTAAAAGAGACCTTACAGAATGAAGGTTATACCGTTTATTCTTTTACCGAACCCCACCAGGCATTCTCTTATGTTTCTAAAATAAATTTTCAGATTGCAATAATGGATGTAAATACCGGGGATGTCTGTCTGGAGGATTTTCTGAAGGAGATTAAAAAGAAAACGCCTCCTCCAGCAGTCATACTTACGGTTTATATTCCTGAATCTGAACAGATGATACGCCTTGTCAATAGGGGAGTAAATGGTTTTCTCATCAAGCCTATAAGTATGGAGGCTCTGGCAGAAGTTCTTTCTAAAGTGGAGAAGGAATTCAGGGTTTATGAACATATGGAAGAATTGAAAAAGGAAAATCAACGCCTCAGAGAGGAGAAACTTTCTCTGGAGGCCAACCTTTCAAAAGCATCTTTAAATATCTCTGTTGTGAAACTTGCCAGAATATTCCTGCACGAGTTGAAAAATTACTTAACCACGATTAATCTTTCCTTGCATAATCTTAAAAAACAGTTGCCCAGGCAGGAGGAGAGAATTGATAAATATCTGGAGGTAATATCCAGGAGTGTGAACGAAGCCAACAACCTGGCTATGATGATACTGGGTTTGCGCAAAGAAAGAAGAGAAAAAATAAATGTTAACCATCTTCTCCAGGAAATGGTTGAGATGCTGGATTTTGAATTTCGGAGGCAGGGGATAAGGGTTGAACTTTCCTTAAACGAAGAGGTACCACCTGTTGATATTAATTCTTCAGTTTTAAAGCAGGCAATACTTAATGTTATCTTCAATGCTAAGGAAGCAATGCCTTCGGGTGGGGAGTTGAAAATAAAAACTGATTGCACACAGGAGGAACTTTCTTATATACTTATTGACATTCAGGATAGCGGGAGAGGAATTAAAGAAGAAGATATGGAGAGGATATTTTCTGCTGGATTCACCACTAAGGAGGATGGTAGTGGACTGGGACTTTATGTGACTAAAAAAATAGTGGAAGGTATGGGGGGGAGAATAGAGGTGGAATCCAAACCTCATAGAGGCACAAAGGTTAAAATGTTTCTGCCCCTAAAAGTGGGAAAAGTTGCGGAAGTTAAATGAATCCCCAGGAATTGAAAATACTGGTCGTGGATGATGACCCCGGGCTTCTGGAGACACTTACTGATGCTCTGGAACTGGAGGGATATGGAGTGACCACTGCCAGGGCAGGGGAAGAGGCTTTGCAGATTCTGGATGAAGAAGAGGTTGACCTGGTGATTACCGATATAAAGATGCCAGGATTGAGCGGAATGGAATTGTTGAAGGTCATTAAGGAAAAAAATCAATCCTTACCGGTTATCGTTATGACCGGATTCGCCTCTCTGGAAACAGCAATCGAGGCTATAAAACAGGGGGCTTATGATTATATTACTAAACCCTTTGAGATTGAGAAGCTTTTGCATACTGTAAGTAAGGCAGTGACTCAGAAAAAACTGGAGGAGAAGAATAAACAACTTCTGGAAGACCTGGGGGATTTGAATAAAAAACTGGAAGAGAAAATCGGTCAGATTTTTGCTCTCGGTGAAGTCAGTAATATCGTGACCAGAATTCAGGATTTGGATACCATTTTGCAGGCAATTATATACATATCCCTTGAGATTACTGGAGCCAGTAAGTCAGCAATTCTGCTTCTTGATGGAATGAGCAAAGAGTTTGTTGTGGAGTATTATAAGGGGTTTGATTCCAAATTGATGGCTGCTCTCAGAATAAAATTGGGGCGAGGAGTGATAGGTGCTGGTGTTCAGAAAATGAAGCCAATTTCTCGAAAAGTGCTGGAGGAAAACAACCTTGTATTGGGTAAGGATGAAGTGGAACTTGTAGGAGAGGGCGAATTTCTGATTATGCCCATCAGTTATCTTAATAATATTTTTGGACTCCTGGTCGTGGCTGATTTTCCAGAAGGGAAAAGAGTTAGTGATGCTGAGATAAATATTTTAAATATCCTAAGCCGTCAGGCGTCAATAGCAATTAACAATCACTATCTCTATCAGAAATTGCAGAACAAGTATCTCACCACTCTTGAGGTTTTAGTTTCTGCTCTGGAAGCGAAGTGTAAAAATACTAAAGGACATTCTTATAGAGTGGGAATTTATGCCCGGAAGTTTGCGGAGTTTATTAAATTGAGCTCAGATGAAATATCAATTCTGGAAAAAGCCTGTGCTCTTCACGACATCGGAAAAATTGTTATACCAGATTATATTCTCAGTAAGCCCTCTAAATTGAGTGATGGAGAGATGGAACAGATGCGGGCACACCCCTTGAAGGGAGTGGAAATTCTGGTCCCTCTGGGAATTATGAAGGAGATAATACCAGTTGTGCGCAATCATCACGAGAGGTTTGACGGCAAAGGGTATCCCGACTGTTTGAAAAATGGAGAGATCCCTTTCCTGGCTAAACTCGTTACCTTAGCCGATGCCTTTGATGCTATGACTTCACTCCGTTCTTATCGTAAAGCCCTTACTTCACAGGAAGCCCTAGCCGAGATTGAGGCTAACCTCGGTGTTCAATTTGACCCTCATCTGGGAGCACAATTTATAAAATTCAATCCCCAGATTGTCCTGTAAGTCCTTTGTGTAAACTTTAATTTACTTAAAATCCTTTCGTCCCACCAGGTTTATTTATCTATTGCTTTTATTTCCAATATGTTAAGAAATATAACCCCGGGTATGGAATTTGCATGTATGATAGTGAAAGGAGGTAGTAGAGATGGAAAAGGTTATGGTGGTAGATTTGAGAATTTATGAGGAGATAATAATCTGGCTGACGGGGGTAGTAATGTATTTAATGATGATTGCCGGAGGAAGATGTGGCTATTAAAAATGAACTGATTAAGATAAAAGCCCCTCAATTCTGGGAAGAATTTGCCCGGGGGTACGGGATTTCCGAGGTTATATTAATTAAGGGGGATGGGTCTTATAAAAGTATGATAATCGGAGACATCGTGGTTATAAATCTTCACTATCGTGAAGTTGGGGGGTATAGAAAAATTCTGGATGTGGAGTGTTATGAAGAGGTAATCACCGCCAAGTTTCTTCACGAACTTGCCCATTATATAAAAAAACATTATGTTCAGAAGATGAAACAGGGTAAAATAATTACTCTTGAGGATGTCTGTGAAAGGACTCTGGAAGAAATTCTGGCCGATCCCTGTGAGCGGGAAGCCTGGGATTTTGTCCTGGAATTCAAACATGAAAAACCGGAATTGTTCCAGGCACTGGTGGAAAGTCTTAAGGCCTGTCTTCATTAGTTTTTTGATAAATGTTTTTCTCTGTTCCTTTGTCCTTGGTGAAGACGATTTCAAGACCAGGATAATAAATCACAATTTCCAATATTTCCTCACAGCCATAGATTATAATTCGGGATTGGTATATGACCATATTCTATTTACCCCGGATAACGATATGAAAATTGGTAAATACACCAGCCCTACTGTAATAGGGTTATGGATGGTTTTACTTGCTGATGTTATAACCGGAGATTTAAAAATAGATGATTTTACACCTGATGATGCCTGGGAAATCCTTTCCACAGTAATAAGGACCCTGGAAAGGATCCCTCGATGGAAGGGGTTATTTTACTGGTATGAACTTAAAGAAAGCATTACTCCCACAGATGACAGGGCTATCTCCGCCTATGATAATGGCAATCTTACAATTTCTATGGCTGTGGCATATTCTGCTCTGAGTAGCACTGATAATGAGCTCGACAGCGATCTGGCGGAGAGGATATGGAGGTTGCTTATTGCTCAGGAGGAGGGATGGAGAAAATTCTTTGATGAGAGACGGCATCTCCTTTATGGATTATATAAGAGTGGGAAGCCTGTAAGGAATCTCTGGCTGGACAGGTTTTATACGGAGGCCCGAAATGCAGTTATTGCTGGAATTCTTATCGGGAAGTTACCTAAAAGTATATGGAGAAATCTCCTTCGGGAGAGAAACTGTCCTCGAGGTGAATACACTTTATCCAGTGGCAGGAAGATAGAGTTCTTAAAACCCTATCAGGGTGCATTTCAGGCCTGGATGAGTTTGTTGTTCATCCCTGAGATGGAACTTTCCCAGAAGTTGCGGAGAATGCATTGCAATTATGCCCAGATTCAGATTGATTATGCATTGAATTCTGAAATTCCTCTTTTGCGTTCAGCGTGTGCTGACCCTTATATTCAGGACAGATATTTTTATGAGCCCTGTGTAGGCGTTTTCAATGCCAGTGAGGATTGGGTGCGTTCTGACATCGGTTCTCCCTATGCCACTGCTTTACTTTATACCGTATATCCTAAAATAAGTCT
>NATI01000013.1 GCA_002085265.1 Candidatus Omnitrophica bacterium 4484_49
TACAATTGAATGGGAGTGAATCAGTAGGGAGGATACAGTATACAGGGAGGTAGGATAAGGGGAGGTTATGATACATTCAGATTTTGTCCATCTTCATCTACATTCTCAATATAGCCTTCTGGACGGCGCCTGTAAGATAGATGAACTTCTGGAGGTCGCCAGGGAATATCGTATGCCAGCAGTGGCGATAACCGACCATGGGAATATATTTGGAGCAATAGATTTTTATATCAGGGCAATGAAAGCAGGGGTGAAGCCGATAATCGGATGTGAGATGTATCTGGCACCTCGTTCCAGATTTGATAAAACAGGTGGCTTAAAGCAGGAAAAACTCCAGCATATAACTCTTCTGGTAAGAAATGAGGAAGGTTATAGAAACCTCATCAAACTTGTATCTTTAGGTTATCTGGAGGGGTTCTATTATAAGCCCAGGATAGATAAACATCTTCTGAGTCAGCACACAAAAGGTTTGATAGGACTGAGTGGCTGTATGCAGTCAGAATTAAACCAGAGTTTGCGAGAAGGAAATATAGATAAGGCTAAGGAGTCTCTTAAATTCTATAAGGAAATTTTTGAGCCAGGATGCTTTTATGTAGAATTGCAACAGCAGTTTTTGCCTGATCAGGAAAGATTGATTCGTCAAGCGGTGAAACTGGCTAAGGAGATGGATATACCATGTGTTGCTACCAACGATGTTCATTATCTCAGGAAGGAATACAGTTTTGCTCATGATGTCCTTCTGGCTATCCAGACGCAGACTACGATTGAAGACCCTCAGAGATTGAGGTTGGGCAGTGACCAGTTTTATTTTAAATCTCCTGAGGAGATGAAGGAATTATTTTCAGAACTACCTCAGGCGATAACTAACACCATAGCCATTGCCGAAAGATGTAATTTAGAACTTGAGTTTAACAAAATCCATCTTCCCCGTTTTCAGCCACCGGAAGGGTATACTCAGGAAGAGTATCTGAGAAAATTGTGTTACGAGAATCTGGAGAGGAAATATCCCCATCCATCTCAGGAGGTGAAACACCGCATAGAGTATGAATTAAGTGTAATTAATAAATTGGGGTTTACAAGTTATTTTCTGATCGTCTGGGATTTTGTACGATTTGCTAAAAGCAAAGGTATACCCGTTGGACCTGGAAGAGGTTCTGCTGCCGGTAGTATAGTCAGTTATCTTTTGGGTATAACCACGATAGACCCTTTGAAATACGGGTTATTATTTGAGAGGTTTCTCAATCCCGATAGAGTCAGTCTTCCAGATATAGATATTGATTTCTGTTACGAGAGGAGGCAGGAAGTAATTGATTATGTCATCGATAAATATGGAGAAAATAATGTTGCTCAGATTATAACCTTTGGCAGAATGCAGGCCAGGGCTGTGGTCAGAGATGTGGCTCGGGCTTTGAATATTCCTTATCAGGATGCCGATAGAATTGCTAAACTCATCCCCTCAGATCTTGGGATGGATTTGAATCGTGCAGTTCAGCTTGAACCCGAACTGCGGAATTTGATAGAGAGAGATGATAAAGTTAAAAATTTGATTGAAGTCGCCAAGGTCCTGGAGGGACTCTCCCGTCATGTTTCCATCCATGCTGCGGGTGTGGTAATCAGTGACCGGCCATTGATGGAACTGATCCCTCTCTATAAAACACCGGATGGGGAAATCGTTACCGGATATGATATGGATTCTATAGATAAGGTGGGATTGATGAAGATGGATTTTCTGGGGCTTAAGACACTGACCATGATAGAAGAGTGTAAAAAAATTATCGCCAGGACCAGGAATATAGAACTGGATATAGAGGATATAAATCTGGATGATGCCCCTACTTATGAGATGCTGTCCAATGGGGATAGCACAGGAGTTTTCCAGTTAGAAAGTTCTGGTATGCGTTCTTTACTTACGCGGTTGAGACCTCAAAAGTTTGAAGACCTTATAGCAATCCTTGCACTTTACCGTCCAGGTCCTTTAGGGTCAGGAATGGTTGATGATTTTATCAGGAGAAGAAATGGGAAGATAAAAGTTCAGTATGAGCATCCCATTCTGGAGCCGATTCTTAAAGAAACTTACGGCATCATCCTCTATCAGGAACAGGCAATGCAGATTGCATCAGCACTTTCTGGTTTCAGTATGGCAGAAGCCGATATGCTCCGAAGAGCAATGGGTAAGAAACTCCCGGAAGTAATGGAGACTCAGCGGGAAAAATTTATTAAAGGTGCAAAGGCAAAGAAGGTAAGTGAGAAGAAAGCCGAGAGGATATTCAGTTTAATTGAGCAGTTTGCAGGATATGGTTTCAATAAAAGCCACAGTACTGCTTATGCTATGCTTTCTTACCGCACAGCGTATCTCAAGGCAAATTTCCCCAGTGAGTTTATAACAGCACTTCTGAGCAGTGAAATGCACAACACCGATAAACTCCGGGAATATCTGAAATACGCTAACAAGCAGGGAATAAAAATTTTACCTCCAGATATAAATGAGAGCTATGCTCGATTCACGCTGGTTTCTGAAGATGCTATAAGGTTCGGCCTTTCAGCCATAAAGAATGTTGGAGAGAGTGCAGTGGAATCGATAATTAAAGCCCGCAAAGAAGGCGGGAAGTTTGGTTCTTTATTTGACTTTTGCAAACGGGTAGATTCCCGGGCTGTAAATAAGAAAGTAATAGAAAGTTTGATTAAAGCCGGAGCATTTGACTCTCTGGGATATAAGCGTTCGGCACTTATGGCTGTTCTGGATAAAGCATTGGAGTTTGCCCAGAATTTCCAGCGTGACAGAATAAAGGGGCAGATGTCGTTTTTTGATTCTGCCAGTTCGGGATTTGAAATTGATACTGAAAAATTCATTCCCGATATAAGTGAATGGCCCCAGGAGCAGATACTGCGATTTGAAAAAGACTACCTCGGATTCTATGTTTCCGGTCATCCTCTGGATAAATATGCAGAACTGATAACCACCTATAGTACAGTTACCACCAAGGATATTCTTAACCTTCGCGAAAATCAGGAAGTAAAAATTGGAGGAATAATCACTTCTTTGAAAAAGAAATTTACCCGAGCAGATAACCAGCGGATGGCAATAGTAGAATTTGAGGACCTCGATGGTTCCATCACCGCAGTTATTTTCCCTGAGATTTATGAGAAAAATTCACATCTTATAGCCGAAGGTGCTATAGTTTTTCTTAAGGGTAAATATACACTGCGAGGGGATCAGCCCCAGATAGTTGTTTCGGAAGTCATCCCAGTAGAAGAGGCACAATATAAATTGGCCTCCTCAGTATGGCTGGAGATTGAGGAGAGTGACGCTGTGGATGAGAAGATTGAGAAATTGAATCAGATAATCCAGCAGTTTCAGGGAAAAATCCCTTTGAGGATAGTTTATAAAGAGTCGCGGGGGAAAGTATTTATGGAGGTATCTCAGGGCGTGGAGATAAATAGACAATTTATAGAAAGAATCGAATCTGAACTGGGATTAAAGCCAGTGCTTCAGCCCTGAATCGAAAACATCTTGTATGGAGATATTTGATTTACAATTGCCAATTTTTATGCCTGTCGCCACCCAGGCCAGTGTTAAGACACTGGACTGGAGTGATATAAGTCATGCCGGGTATAGGATAATTTTAGCCAATGCCTACCATCTTTATCTCCGGCCGGGTATAGATTTGATAAAGTCCTGTGGGGGGCTGAAAAAATTCACATCCTGGTCAGGGTATATCCTCACTGACAGTGGTGGATATCAGGTGTTCAGCATGGCAAAATTGAGAAAGGTTACATCCCAGGGTGTGGAGTTTGCATCTCATATTGATGGCAGTTACCATTTTCTCACTCCTGAAAAAGTGATACAGATTCAAATCGAACTTGGGAGTGATATACTTATGCCTTTAGATGAACCAGTGGGTTATCCCGCGGGAGAAATGGAGAGCAGGAAGGCGGTTGAGAATACGGTTTTATGGGCTAAGAGAAGCAGGGATTACTTTTTTAAAACCTATCAGCCACAAGATCCTCACAGACCATTACTTTTTGGAATTATCCAGGGTGCAACTTATAAAAATTTAAGAAAGGAGGCGGTAGAGAGAATTGTGGAGTTAGGCTTTGATGGCTATGCTATCGGTGGGGTGAGTGTAGGGGAACCCAGGTCTTTAGTCTACGAGATTTCCCAATACACCGCTGAACTTCTTCCTCGAGATAAACCCATATATTTAATGGGGGTGGGTACTCCTCGGGATATTTTGAAGACAGTTGAATTTGGAATCAAGATGTTTGATTGTGTTATCCCTACTAGATACGGAAGAACGGGAACTGCATTTACCTGGGAGGGCAAGAAAGTTATAAGGAACGCGGAGTATAAGGATGACTTTTCCCCTTTAGACCCGAGATGTGATTGTTTTGTATGCAGGAATTATAGCCGGGCATATATCAGGCATCTTTTTAATTGTGGTGAGATAACAGGATTGAGGCTTTTATCCTTTCATAATATATATTTCTATAGTAAACTTATGGAAAAAATCAGGATGTATTATGGAAAAAAAGAGGAATGGCAGAAGTTCAGGGAGGATGTGTTAAAATTTTATCCGGAGGAAGAAGATGATACTCGCACAAATTCAAACTCAGCCTCAACCTAACCCTTTGGCCGCATTTTTGCCGTTGATCATCATTTTCGGGGTTTTCTATTTTCTGTTAATTCGGCCTCAACAGAAAAAGCAGAAAGAACATCAGAAAATGTTGGATTCCTTAAAAAGGAACGACCGCGTGGTGACCATTGGGGGGATTCACGGCGTTATTCAGGATATTAAAAAAGATACCGTGGTTCTTAAAATCGATGATGAAACCAAAGTTATGGTGGATAAGTCTGCGATAGCGAGGAAAAAAGAAGAGTAACACAAGGAGGAGAAGATGAGATATACCTGGCTCAAGTTGCTGATTGTCCTGGTGGTTATTGGAGTTTCGATTTACAACCTTTACCCTCCTCAGGAGAAAATCAACCTCGGATTGGATTTAAAGGGGGGGATGCATCTCATCCTCAGAGTAGCGGTGGAGAAAATCCCTGAAGAGTCACGGAAAGATGCGGTGGATAGGGCTCTGGAGGTTTTACGGAATAGGATCGACCAGTTCGGTGTAAAAGAACCAGTTCTTCAAAAACAGGGCAGGAATCGAATTTTAATACAGCTTCCGGGAATAACTGAGCGTGAGCGGGCTTTAAAACTTATCGGTCAGACGGCCCTTCTGGAATTTAAACTGGTGGAGAAAGATCCCGAATTGCTTAAGAGGGCAGTGAACGGGAATATTCCGCCAGGTTATGAATTGAAATATCTTGATGATGAACCTTTATTACTGAAGAAGGAGGCAGAGCTTACTGGAGAATATCTGGTCAATGCTGAGGTGAGATTTGATCAGTCAAGATTTGGTCAACCAATAGTGGCATTGCAATTCAATTCTAAAGGTGCAAGGAAGTTTGCCAGAATAACCGGAGAGAATGTGGGGAAGAGGCTGGCGATACTTCTGGATGGTAAGGTTAAATCAGCTCCGGTAATTAAGGAGAAAATTCCTTCCGGACAGGCAGTTATTACAGGACGATTCAGTCTTCAGGAAGCCAGGGACCTGGCCATAGTTTTAAAAGCAGGTGCACTTCCTGCTCCCTTGGTAATTGAAGAGGAACGGACAGTGGGTCCACTTCTGGGTAAGGATTCAATTGATAGAGGGATAAGGGCAATTGTCATCGGGAGTTGTGCAGTTGCAATATTTATGGTTCTGTATTATCTGCTTGCAGGGCTGGTAGCTGTATTTGCTCTCATTTTAAATATATGCATTATACTGGGAGCTCTGGGATACTTTGGAGCAACACTTACACTCCCAGGTATAGCAGGTATTGTTTTAACCATTGGTATGGCAGTAGATGCCAATGTATTGATTTATGAAAGGATAAGAGAGGAATTGCGGTTGGGTAAGACCCTTTCTGCTAGTATTCAGGCGGGTTATAAAAAGGCATTTCTCACCATATTTGATGCCAATCTCACGACATTGATAGCAGCGTTAATCCTGTTTCAGTTCGGAACTGGACCTATACGAGGATTCGCTACCACATTGAGCATCGGTATCATTGCCAGTATGTTCACTGCCCTGTTTGTGACCAGAATAATATACGATGCCCTCACTACCCGGGGGTTAACTCGATTACCAATGCTTACCTTTTTCCCCCGGACTCCAAATTTTCCGTTCATCAGGTTTCGAAAACTGGCTTATATTCTCTCTGTAAGTATAATTGCCTTGGGGATGTTTACCTTTGTTAAGAGAGGGGAGAAGAATTTCGGTATCGATTTCACAGGGGGTGTACTTCAGGAATTTGAATTCAAGACCGGTGTGAATACCCAGAAGATTAGAGATGCCTTGGAGGAAATCGGCCTTGGAGATTCTCTTATTCAGAATGTTAAGGGAACTTCCCGGTATATTATCCGCACTTATAAAGTGGAGAGTGGAAAGGTTCTGAAGGTATTAGGGACAAAATTTGGTAAGGATAATGTGATTCTTCTGAGAGCAGAGTCAGTGGGAGCAATGGTAGGTAAAGATCTGCGGAAAAAGGCATTCAATGCCATTACGTTTGCTCTTATTGCCATGTGTTTGTATATTTCCATGAGGTTCAGATTTAAATTTGCAATTGCAGCCATTGTAGCCCTTATTCACGATGTTCTGGTGAGCATAGGAGCAATGAGTATCACTGCTAGAGAATTTTCCCTTCCGGTAATAGCCGCACTTTTGACCATCGTCGGTTATTCTATAAATGATACCATTGTGGTATTTGACAGAATAAGAGAAAATATGAGACTGCGGAAGAAATTGAAGTTTGCAGAACTTGTGAATGTTTCCATCAACCAGACATTGAGCAGGACAATTTTGACTTCCGTGACCACTTTGCTTACAGTTCTGTCTCTATTTGTCTTCGGAGGTGAGGTTATAAATCCATTTGCCTTTGTCTTGCTTGTGGGTATCATAGTGGGAACTTATTCCTCAATATTTGTAGCGTCCCCGATTGTTGTTGACTGGACTAAAGAGAAATAGAGTTGATAGACCAGATCCCGGAACATAAGAAAATTTTGATATTTTCTCCCCATCCTGATGATGAAGTTATTGGAATGGGGGCTACCATATATCATATTGCTCATCGGGGAAATGTTTTTAAAATTGTATACCTTACCGATGGAGAACGAGGAGTGCCAGGTTCTATGGTCCAGAGCAGAAAGAAAGAGTTGCGCAGGAAGGAAGCCAAAAAAGCAGTAGCGGTTTTGGGTGTCAGGGAGAAAAATTTAGAGTTTTTAAATCTCCCTTACTACTATACCAGAATGGTGACTGAAGAAGATGTGGATGAGGTGTTTGCGCTTCTGACCACATTTATGCCGGATATAATTTTTGTGTGTATCGACAATGACCCCAATTCCACTCATAAGAAAGGTGCTGAAGTTATAGATGAGGCGTTGATTCAGTATGAGATTCCTACAATTATCTATTGTTATAAGAGTATCTGGGAGGAATTTAAACCACGAGAGGTTAATTTCTGTGTGGGATTTGATCACAGGATTATGGAGTTGAAAATAGAAGCCCTTAAACAGTTTCGGTCTCAGCAGAAAAATCCCGATGTACATACTCCAGAGGATCCGCTATGGGAAAGGGTTAAACGTCGGGATTCCAAACTTGCCAGCGAACTGGGGATGAAACAACCATACGGTGAAGGATTTTTCCGGACAGAGTCACTATGAGAAGAACCTGGAAGGTTGCATCTCCCGATTCCAAAAAGGTTTCCACACTTAGCAATCAGGTTGGCATATCTCCACTTCTTGCCGGGCTTCTTATTAACAGAGGCATCACCGAACCATCTCAGGCAGAGAAGTTTCTCTTCTCCAGTTTCTATGATTTACCTGATCCTTTTCTGTTGAAAGATATGGCAAAGGCTGCTGGCCTTATAAAAGAGGCGGTGGATAAACGCTGGAAGGTGATGATCTTTGGTGACTATGATGTGGATGGGATTACGGCCAGCGCCCTCCTGTATCAGTTTTTTATATCCCGAGGGATAAATCCCGTGATTTATCTTCCCCATCGTGTTCAGGAAGGCTACGGAATAAATTACCCCGGGATAGAGAGGGCACGACGGGAAGGAATAAATCTATTTATAGCTGTGGATTGTGGGATAACAGCAGCAGATAAGATAGCCTTTCTCAAACAGGCAGGGGTTACAGTTGTGGTTATTGACCATCATAAACCCAAGGACATATCTCCTCCTGCTGATGCTATTATTGACCCCTGGCAGGAGGGCTGTTCATATCCTGAGAAGGATTTAGCATCAGTAGGCCTGGTATTTAAACTCATTCAGGCAATTCTTGGTAAGGATCAGAGAATTTTAAGATTCCTGGACCTGGTAGCATTGGGGACTGTGGCTGACCTTGCTGACCTCAGAGGTGAGAACAGAATACTGGTAAGATATGGGCTGGAAGTTTTAAATACCAATCCCAGATTGGGGATACGGAAGTTAGTAGAGCGGGCAAGATTGAATAAACATATAGGAGTGCGGGAGATTTCGTTTATAATTGCTCCTCGATTGAATGCCGTCGGCAGGATAAGTTCGGCTAATGACGCATTCCGGCTGTTAGTTACCGAAGATGAAATAGAGGCAGGAGCACTGGTTGAGAAACTGGAAAGGGCGAACCGTAGGCGGCAGGAGCTGGAATCAGAGGTTTTAAAACAGGTTCGTGTAAAGTTAGAATCTGAGTTCGACTTTTCGCTGGAAAAGGCAATAGTGGTCAAAGGAAAAAAATGGCATCCTGGGGTTCTGGGAATAGTGGCTTCTCGACTTGTGGAGGAGTATGGTTTACCGACAATTATCCTTTCCGAGATCGAAGGCGTAGTCAGAGGTTCGGGGAGGTCTGTTCCTCAACTGGATATATTTAAAGCCGTAAATTCTTGCAGTGAATTCTTGGAAGAATTTGGAGGGCACTCCCTGGCTTGTGGAGTGAGTTTAAAGATGGAGAGTTTTGCAGATTTTAAGGAGAGGTTCTGTCGGATTGTAAGGGAATGTTTTGATGAAACACCGTTTCAGTTTTTACTGGAAATAGATAAGGAGTTGGAATTCTCTGAAATTACCAGACAGCTGTTCAATGACCTTCAACTTTTAAGCCCTTTCGGTCCCAATAATCCCGAGCCGCTTTTTCTAACTACAAGAGTTAAGGTTATCGATCAACCCCGTAAACTCAATCGAGGGTTTTATAAAGCCTGGGTCAAAAAGGATAAACATGTCCATCAGATATTATTTCGCAAGGATGGTCTGGAAGGATTTTTATCCAGTGATAGATATCTGGATTGTGTTTATACCCCTGTTATGGAAAATTGGGAGGGCAGTGAGACCATTACTCTTTTTCTCAGGGATTTCAGATATAGTGATGGATAGTTACACCACTTTTTTAACTTTTCCCTTAGAAAGACAAGAGGTGCAGACCTTTATCTTCTGAATCTTACCCCCCTTTTCTATTTTTACTGTCTGGAGATTGGGCAAGAATCTCCTTTTGCTTATTCCTGTTGTTTTTCTGCCCACACCACCCTTTTTCTTAGCCAGACCCCTGCGCACTATCGAGCGTCCAGCCCGGGGACCTTTTCCACATATAGCACATACTCTGCTCATTTATATTTTCCTCCTTCCTTGTAAAAATTGGTTATAAATATTATCATATCAGTGGTCAATTATGCAAGGGATAAATAGAATCCTGGAGGATGTGAGGTATCTTAAAGGGGTTGGACCTAAACGGGCTGGTCTTCTGGCTCGATTGGGTATAAAAAATGTCCGTGATCTTCTGTATTTTTTCCCCAGAAAATATCAAGATAGAAGAGCCGTGAAAAAAATTTCTCAACTCAATAAAGATGACCAGGTACTGATAAAAGGCAGAGTACTCCTTACTTCTCTTAAACGTTCACGTAAAGGAATGCCAATATTTGAAGCAGTCATTGACGATGGAACAGGTGTAATTCTGGCTACCTGGTTTAATCAACCTTACCTTAAAGATGTTATCAGAAAGAATCAGGAACTTTTACTATACGGGAAGGTGGATTATTACCAGAGGTTAAGGATTCTTTCTCCAGAGTATGAACTGGTAGAAAAAGAAGAGGAAGTTACGGGGATACTTCCGGTATATACCCTTACAGGTAATATTACTCAGAAGTTTATGAGAGGGCTGATGAGAAAAACACTGGATGAATACGTCCATCTTATGGGTGAGTTTCTTCCTTACGAGGTGCGGGAACGAAGGAATCTTCTGAACCGTGTTGTAAGTTTAAGAAATATACATTTCCCGGAATCAGAAGCGCTTCTCCATCAGGCACAGAAGAGATTTGCATTTGAGGATATTTTTCTCCTGCAGTTAGTTATAGCCCGTAAGAGACTGAAAAGAAAGTTTTTCCTTCCGGGGATAAGTTATATTGCGGGTGAAGATCTGCGGAGAGCATTTAAGGAAGTATTACCTTTTGAGCTCACTGCTGATCAGGAAAAGGTGATGATTCAAATAGAGAAAGACATGGCTTCACCGCGTCCGATGAACAGGCTGCTTCAGGGAGAAGTGGGGACTGGTAAGACCATAATTGCCTCCTATGCCTGTGTGATTGCTGGCAGGAGTGGCTATCAGAGTGCGGTGATGGTTCCTACAGAGATTCTTGCTCATCAGCAGTATGTAAAGATTGGAGAAATTCTTTCCCAATTTGACCTTGAGGTGGGAATTCTGGTAAGCGGAATGGATAGGAAGTATCGCGACGAAGTTCTGGAAAGGTTGAAATCTGGAGATATAGATGTTGTAGTTGGGACTCACGCTCTAATTCAAGAAGATGTGGAGTTTAAGAAACTGGGACTGGTGGTAATTGATGAACAGCATAAATTTGGAGTCAGGCAGCGGGAATTGTTGAAGGGGAAAAGCAATGTACCTGATTGTCTTTATATGACGGCTACTCCCATACCCAGGACGCTTGCACTTACGTTATTTGGAGATCTGGATATCTCCACAATGAAAGAATATCCCCGGGGAGAGAAAAATGTATTTACCTACTGGGTTAACGAGGAGCAGAGAAAGGATGTGTATCAATTTTTGAAAGAAATGGTTGAAAACTCTGCTCAGGGTTTTGTCGTCTGCCCCCGGATTGAGGAGCATCCCAGAGGTGAAGTGAGAAATATACAGGAGGTTTTTAATGAGATATGTTTCATCCTGGGAAGGGAAAAGGTGGCTGTTCTTCATGGAGAGATGAGTACAGAGGAGAAAAACAGGGTGATTACTGAGTTTCAGAGAGGCGAGAAAAAAGTCCTGGTGTCCACAATAGTTATTGAAGTGGGAATAGATGTGCCTGATGCCTCTATTATGATTGTAGAATCAGCGGATAGATTTGGTCTCTCTCAATTACATCAGCTACGGGGGAGAATAGGTAGAGCGGGGCAGGTCTCTTATTGCATCTTGATTGCTGAGCCCCGAACTTCTGAGGGCAGAAAGAGGCTCCAGGCACTGGTATCAGAGGATGATGGTTTCAGGATTTCCGAGCAGGATCTGGAAATAAGGGGAGCAGGAGAGTTGCTGGGAGAAAGACAGCATGGATTTATAGATATCAAATTGAGAAATGTAAATCAGCAAATTCAGTTGTTGAATATTGCTCGCGAAGAGGCATTCAGTATTTTAAAAAAAGACCCCCATCTTGATTCCAAAGTCAATCTACCTCTGAAGAAAGAATTAAAAATAAGATTTCCCAGCTTGGAATTTTAGGATGTTAGAAATGCATAAGTTATGTTAAAATTCTAAAAATGAAATATCGAAAATTTGTAGGGCTGGAAATCGGAGAACGGGAATATAGTATTGTGGAATTAGAGGGGGATATTAAGACAGGATTCCAACTTAACTATTTCCGTACAGGAACAATCCCTCTTCTTACACTCCCAGGGGCTGAGAAGACCCAGGAGAGGGTAATTGATTGGGAATTGTTGATTGATGAGATAAAAAAGGAATTCAGAAACCGTAATTTAAGTTCGGCTTCAGTTGCTGTCACCCTTCCTGAGTCCTATTATAACTTTTTTCTTCTCTCTCTTCCTCCGGTAAAAGCAAAAGACCTCAGCCCTCTTTTAGAAAAAGAGATAAGGAAAACTCATCCTTTTGAGGAAGGCGTCAACTATGAGATAGGATATATGATTCTGGGAGAGAGGAGGGGACGGGGAATTAATGTATTGGCAGTGGTTATGGAGCAGGATAGATTGCGTGAATTTCATAACAACTTTAATGCCTTGGATGTTAAACCTTCGGTGTTCAGCATTAAGCCCCTTTCCTTATATTCTCTTATAACTCAATTTTATCCTGACTTGAGAAATATCATCCTTGTGGATATAGGAAAAGATACCACAAATATACTGTTTATCAGAAACGGTCAGTTACAGTTTATACGTAATATGTATCTTACCCTGGGGAATATAGAACAATCACTTTCCAAAAGTTTACTTGTGCCTATAGATGTTTCCCGAGAATTTATCAACAAATATGGTTTTGACCTTGATAGTTATCCTCAGGATGAACAAGGGAAAAGATTTAAAAGTTATGTCATTTCTTATCTTAATAGATTTAAATCTGAATTGCAGCGTTCGATACTTTTTTATCAGGAGAAAATAGCCGGTGGCCAAAAAATCTCCAGAATTTATCTCTGTGGTTCAGCACTGGGGATTAAGTCTACGGGTGAGGTATTTAAATCAGAATTGAAATTGGATGCCGAAGTTCTGCCGTTCCCTGAAAAATTAGGAGTTGATTCTGGGGCTGAAAATTACAGACGAGAATTCCCTGTTTCTGCCTCTCCTCTGGGTTGCTGTGTACTTCCTGTTCTTAAGGAAAAAATAAATCTTATCCCCAAAAGGGAGCAGAAGAAGATATCTAAAAATATATACTTTATAGTGACTGTGATATGCATAATTTTAGATGCCGTGATTCTTTATTCCTCTGGGGGTTACAAGAGGAAATTGGGTTCGCTCCAGACAGAATTTCAGCAATTGGATAAAACTCTGAAAGTGTTTTCTCCAGAACTGGAAAAGAATTACCAGAAGGTGGACGAGAAAAAAGCGGAGATTGCCGACCTTGAGGAGAAATTCATCAATGCTCAGAGGCCGCACCCCGACTGGAAGCAACTGTTCCTTACATTTGCCAGAATTGTGGGCAAGGAGGTTCTTATCAATGATTTCAGAATATTCTTTGACGAGAGTGAAAATATGCATTTTGAAATTCAGGGAGAGTATCGAGGGACATATCCTGATGCTCAGCTCACTCTGAGAAAATTAAGACTGGGATTGGAGGAATCGAAGTATTTTTCAGGAGTAGAGTTTAATATTTTCAGAGGGGGTGAAGTGAAAATTGGGGAGGCACGGACCTTTTCATTTAAAATTGAGGGTCTGATAGAAACTGGCGTTCTTAAGAAAGAGGAACTATGATGAAGTTTAATAGGGATCTGGTATTAATTGCAGTTATAGTAATTATTGGGAAATGGAAGCCAAGGTTTTGAAGTATAAAGATTATATTCCAGAAACCATAGATTCTGCTCCCTTGATGAAAAAACTAGAAGAGTTGACTAAAAAATTCAATCTTAAAGAGCCTAAATTTGAAATCCTACCTGGTGTAGCTGCTCAATCTCTATTCAGGAAAGAGTTTAGAATTTACTGCCAGGGGAAGTTTTTGGATATTCTGGATTTTGTCAACGCTCTTCAGAACTCCGGAAAATATATATTGAATGTAGAGGAATTGGAAATAAGGAGAAACCCTGAGATAGTTCCTTTTCTGGAAGCGAATCTCAGGATTTCCATTATTCAGTCTCGCATAGAAGAAGAGCAATCGGAAGAGTAAGTTCACCTGTTTTCGGTTTTCATAATCCCGAGAGGGGGATTTGTCCATGGAACAGACGGCCAAGTCATGAGGTGTTATGAAAACCTGAATGAAATTACTGCCGGGAAGGGGACTCGAACCCCTACCCCCTTACGGGGACATGGTCCTGAACCATGCGCGTCTGCCAATTCCGCCATCCCGGCGTGATTATTACTCGTAGTTGTGTAATGCCGATACTGGGTTATATTAACTAAATGGAGGATGATTGTCAACTCACCTATTTTAGTGGAGATGGACTTGACATAGGGAATTTTTTAAAGGAAGATTTAAACATGTTGTATCAAGGAATAAACATTGTGGTTTTAAAAGCACTGCTAGAGGTACTTTTATTGATAGGGATTGGTTTTTTAATCCGGAGGTTAAATCTGATCTCCTCTTCTGGTGTTCAGGCAATTGCCAGATTGCTTCTTTATGTATGTCTGCCGAGTTTGATTTTTTATTCCTTTCTTACCTATCTAAATAGAGATAATCTGTGGAATTGTGGGATATTTCTTTTAGCTTCATTTGGTATATTTGGGCTGGGATTTGTACTGGCAAAGATATTTTATTCTCTGGTTGTAAGAAAGTCGGATGTGAAGAGAGAGTTCGTTCTGTTAACCGCCTTTCAGAATTCGGGATATTTGCCTCTGGCTCTGATTTCCGGTATATTTTCTCCCAGTTTAAAGGGGATGGGGTATCTTTATATATTCTCGTATCTTATAGGGTTTAATCTTATAATGCTCTCTTTTGGATTTTACTATATGAAAAAGACACACCACAGGGTGGGGTTCAAGGAGTTGTTGCCATTTCCCTTTATAGTATCAATTATCAGTGTGTTTCTGGCACTCATTGGAATGAGGAATCATGTTCCTGATTTTTTCCTTGATTCCCTGCGCAAATTGGGAGAAGCGACCATCCCTCTGGGGATGATAGTTGTAGGGTTACTCCTTGCTCAGGGGAAATTAGTTTCCAGGAATTATATAAAACCTACTGTTCTTCTTATAGCCTTGAGACTCTTGCTGTTACCCCTGATAGTGGGAGCAGTTCTGTATTTTTTAAAACTCTCTAAGTTTATCTCATTTTTAATATTTCTGGAAGCGGCGATGCCTTCCGCTACTACTCTTTCTCTTATAGCAAGTGACCGCAATGCCAATGTGGAATTTGTATCCCAGGGGATACTGTATACCCATATATTTCTCATAGTAAGTCTTCCAGTGTTACTTATAGTTTTTCGGCAATATGGCTGAGGTAATATCCGGGAAGTTCAAGAGAGCAAGGATATATGTCCCCAAAAGGGTGAATATTAAACCCACTGCTTCAGTGGTGAGGAGGGCAATTTTTGATTATCTTGGGGAGTGGGTAGGGGATAAGGATGTGCTTGATCTCTATGCCGGGACCGGTGCTCTGGGTGTAGAGGCGCTTTCCCGGGGGGCGAGGGCAGCGGTATTTGTTGAAATCGACCGTCGATGCATCAATAGTCTGCGCAGGACATTAAACGGA